>NZ_JBVPVA010000995.1:0-5231 GCF_055612215.1 Actinomycetospora sp.
CCTCGCTGGCCGACGTCGTGCGGGTGCACGGTGCGCGCGGCGGGCTGGCGCTCGTCGGCGTCGCGGGCGGCGGCGGGCTCGTCGCGGAGGCGGTCGGGCTGAGCACGGGCCTGCCGTTCGGGCCCTACGTCTACACCGACACCCTCGGTCCGGAGCTGCTCGGCGTCCCCCTCGTCGTGCCGCTGGCCTGGGCGATGATGGCCTGGCCCGCCCTCGTCGTCGGGCGGGCGCTGGGCCGGCGCCACGGGGTCGTCGTGGTCGCGGTGGGCGCGGCCGCGCTCGCCGCCTGGGACCTCTTCCTCGACCCGCAGATGGTCGCCGCCGGCCACTGGGTGTGGCTCGCACCGTCACCCGCCCTGCCCCTGGTGCCGGGCGTCCCGCTCACGAACTACGCGGGGTGGCTCGTCGTCGCGGTGCTCGTGGTCGCCGCGCTGCACCGCGCGCTCGGTCCGGGACCGGTGTCCGGGCCCGCGTCGGTGCTCTGGTTGTGGGTCTACGCGTCCTCGGTGCTGGCCCACCTGGCGTTCTTCGGGCTGCCCGGCTCCGCCCTCGTCGGCGGGGTGGTCATGGGCGCCGTCGCGCTCCCGTTCGCGCGGGCGCTCTGGCGCGCCCGTCCCTGAGCTCCCGGGCTCCGCCGCTCAGCCGGCCCGCAGTTTTCCGTCGTCGTCGGGGAACGCCCCGGCGTCGCGCAGCGCGCGCGACCACGTGGTGCAGTGCTCGACGGCGAGGTCGAGCGCGTGCTCCATGCCCTCGAGCACCGGGTCGAGCGTGGCCTCGGTGGCGTCCTCGACGTCGCGGCGCAGCGTGGCGCCGCGCGTGGTGAGGGTGCCGTCGGGGGTGAGGAGCACGCGGTCGACGAGGTCGTCGCGGGCCGCGGTGATGTCGGCCTCCGACCACGACCGGGTCCGGGTGTAGTCGGGCACCCGCAGCCCGAGGTAGGCCTCGGTGAGCAGGTTGGCCTCCAGCGCGCCGATGCCGTGGGCGAGCAGGGCGGCGAGGTGCGCGTCGCCCCGGAACTCGCGCAGCAGGGTCGTCGCGTGCCACAAGCGGCCCCACGCGTCGCCGGGCCAGTCCAGCGCGGAGTGCCCCGCGAACAGCGGCTTGCCGAGCAGCGGGGCGTTCGCCAGGCCCGCCCGCAGCACCGTCACGACCTGCTCGGTCTCGCGGGTGGGCTCGCCCAGCACGCGGTGCAGACAGCGCACCGCGCCGGTGAGCTTGGCGGCGAGCACGTCGGGCACCGCCGCGACCGTCAGGGCGCCCTCGTAGACCCCCGTCAGCATGTCGGGCTCGAAGACCCCGAACGTCGCGACGACGAGGGTCGGCGGGGGCAGGCCGAGCGCGCCGGCCCGCCCGAGGACGTAGCCCGAGAAGCGGTCGAGCCCGAGCGCCTCGTACTGCTCGAGGGCCTCCGCCGAGTGGACGTGGACCATCGCGACCGGTTCGATCGCGTCGCGGAGGCGTCGCGCGGGGGTGGGGGTCGGAGGTCCCGACGACGGGTCGCTCATCCGGCGGCCCGCTTGTACGGGTCGGGCGGGAACCAGCCGGCGGCGACCACCCGGTCCGCCCACCGGTGCAACGGCACCAGCAGCTCGTCCAGGTCGTCGCCGAGGGCGTCGAGCACCCGGGCCTGCGCGAGGTCGGTGGCCACCTCGATCGCCTCGCGCCCGGCGCGTCCCGCCGGGGTCAGGGCGGCATCGGCGATCCAGCCCCGCGCGGTGAGCCGGGCGAGCGCGGCGTCCATCGCCTGCGGGGACCAGCCGCGGGTGCCGGTGTACTCGTAGAGGTCGAACCCCACCCGGAGCTCGGTGAGGATGTTCGCCTCGAGCCCGTCGACGCCGGCCGCGGTGCAGGCGCCGAGGTGCGCGTCGCCGCGGTGCTCGCGGTAGAGCGTCGCGACGTGGAAGAGCGCCGCGTGCGGGTCGGTGGGCCAGGCCAGGTCGCGGAGGCCGGCGTAGAGCGGGCGGCCCGCGAGGTCGGCGGGCCCGGCCGCGTCGAGGGCCTCGCGCAGCGCGTGCGTGACCCGTCCGACCTCGGCGACGTCGACGCCCTCGAGGGCGACCCGCAGCCCCTCGCCGCCCGCGAGCTCCCGGATCGCGCGGAGGTCCTCGACCCCGAGCGTCGCCCGCGCCTGCCGCCAGAGCTCGCCGACGAGGCCCGGTTCGAACACCGCGAACGTGGCGGCGACGACCCCGGGTGAGGGGTCGCCGAGCACGCAGGCCCGGCCGCCGACGTAGCCGGTGAGGAAGTCCAGCCCGGCCTTCCCGAGGTGCTCGTGCGCGGGTGCGCTCCAGACGCTGGTCATGGCGAGCGGCTCGAGGACGTGGCGCAGGCGCCGCGCCGGGGTCTCGATCTCGGGCGTGGCGGCCCCGGGCCGGGGCTGCAGGAACGTCTCGCGTGCCTCGTCGAAGTCCACGGCGCGACTCAGCCGAGGGTGAAAGGGTCGCGGGTGCCACCGGTCAGCTCGACCCACACCGACTTGTCCTCGAGGTAGGCGTCGACCGCCGCGGCGCCGTTCTCGCGGCCGAGCCCGGAGGCCTTGTAGCCGCCGAAGGGCACGCTGGGCGCGACCACCCGGTAGGCGTTGATCCACACCGTGCCGGCCTTGATGCGGGCCGCGACGCGGTGGGCGCGGTGCACGTCCTTGGTCCACACCGCGCCGGCGAGACCGTAGGGGGTGTCGTTGGCCAGCTTCACCGCGTCGTCCTCGTCGGTGAAGGTCGTGGCGGCGAGCACGGGACCGAACACCTCCTCGCGGAAGACGGTGTCGGTCGGCTTGACCGAGAGGACGGTCGGCTGGACGAAGTAGCCCCCGAGTCCCTCGTCGGCGGCGCCGCCGTAGGCGACCGTCGCGCCCTCGTCGCGCGCGGTGGCGAGGTAGCCGACGACCTTCTCGTACTGCATCCCGTTGGCCACCGGGCCCATCTCGGTGTCCTCGGCGAAGGGGTCGCCGAGCTTGATCTGCGAGGCCCGCTCCGCGACCAGGCGGACCAGCTCGTCGTGGACGTCGGCGTGCACGATCAGCCGAGAGCCCGCCATGCAGGTCTGTCCGGTGGCGGCGAAGACGCCGGCGACGAGCCCGTTGGCCGCGGCCTGCAGGTCGGCGTCGGCGAAGACGACCTGCGGGGACTTGCCGCCCAGCTCCAGCGTCACCGGGTTGAGGTTCTCGGCGGCGGCCACGGCGACCTTGCGCCCGGTGGCGGTGGACCCGGTGAACGCGACCTTGTCGACGCCGGGGTGCGCGGCCAGGTGGGCGCCCGGCGCGCCGGTGGAGGAGGTCACCACGTTGACGACGCCGTCGGGGATGCCCGCCTGCGCGACGAGCTCGGCGAACCCGAGGGTGGACCCGGGCGCGTGCTCGGAGGGCTTGACGACGACGGTGCAGCCCGCGGCCAGCGCGGGCGCGACCTTCCAGCTCATCAGCAGCAGCGGCGAGTTCCACGGCGTGATGGCGGCGACGACGCCGACCGGCTCGCGGCGGGTGTAGACGAGGTAGTTCGGGTTGGGCGCGGGGATCTGGCGGCCCTCGATCGTGGCGGCGATCCCGGCGTAGTAGTGGTACCAGCCACCGAGGCCCTGCAGCTGCCCGAGCATCTCGCGGTAGAGCTTCCCGGAGTCGTTGACCTCGAGGCGGGCCAGTCGCTCGGCGTTCTCGGTGATGAGGTCCGCGAGGCGGCGCAGGCACGCCGCGCGGCCGAACCCCGTCATCGAGCCCCACTCGCCGTCGAGCGCGGCGCGGGCGGCGGCGACCGCGGCGTCGACGTCCTGCTCGTCGCCGTCGGGGATCACCGCCCACGACGCCCCGGTGTAGGGGTTCTGCGACTCGAAGGTCTTCCCGGAGACGGCCCCGACGGCGCGGCCGCCGATCACCATGGAGAGGGTCTCGAGCGCGCTCACGACGAGGCCCCCGACCCGCCGTGCCCGTGGCCGTGGCCGTGCCCGTGACCGTGGCCGTGCGCGGGGGGCTCCGGGGCCGCCGGGGCGGGCGTGGCCGCCGGCGACCCGATCACCGGGTCGCCGACCCGGAGCGGGACCTGCTCGTAGCGCCCCTCGTGGGCGGCCACCGGCCGGGTGTCGCCCGCGAGCTCGGGGTGCTTGGCCTCGAGGCGCTGGCGCTGGTCCCACTTCCGCTGCATCGCGGTCAGGTACTCCCGGTCGCCGTTGTAGGTGCCCCGCCAGGTCTGGGGCATCTGCTCACGCGACAGCCCGGCGTCGGCCGTCCCGTGCAGCGCGGGGCGCGAGGGCACCTTCCGGGAGGCGCCCCCGCACTCCGGGCAGGCCGGAGGCGGGGAGTCGCGTCCGACGAGGCGTTCGAACCGCAGACCGCACCCGGCGTCCTCGGGAGCGGCGTCCGGGCCACCGCCGCAGCGGTAGTCGTAGATCGGCATGGCAGGGCCCTCCGGGCCGAGTGGACGGATTCCGTCGCCGCGACGACGTAATCCGTCCTCAGGGTCACCAGTTCTCGATCGAGCGTTCGAAGATGCCGGCGATGTCGTCCTCGGTGGGCGTGCGGGGGCACGTCGCGAGGAGCCGCTGCTGCTTCATCGTGCCGTCGACGAGGTCGGGGATGTCGCCGGTGTCGAAGCCGACGGCCCCGATCCCGTTGGGGATCCCGATGTCACGCATCAGCGACGTGACCACGTGCGGCAGCTGCTCGGCCGCGTTGTTCTGCGTGTCCGCGTCCGGGCCGAGGAGCTTGGCCGCGGCCATGTGCCGGTCCGGGGCCGAGTCGAAGCTGAACCGGAACGCCTCCGGCGCCGTCAGCGACACCGACATGCCGTGCGGCACCATCGGCTCGTCCTGCGGGTAGCCGGCGGGGTGGAAGTCCTTGACCTGGCCGGCGATGGGGTAGGCGTTGGCGTGCGGGATGTGCACGCCGGAGTTGCCGAATCCCATGCCCGCGAACGTGGCCGCCATCGCCATGTCCATGCGGGCGTCCACGTCCTCGCCGCCCCGCTGGACCGCGGTCCGGAACGAGCGGGCGAGCAGCGTCATCGACTTCTCGCACCAGAGGTCCGAGACCGGGTTGGAGCCGCAGTAGGTGACCCGCTCCTCGGGCTTCTTGCGGTCGAACGAGCTGTACCAGCGCGCGGTGTACGACTCGAGCGCGTGGCAGACGATGTCCATGCCCGACGCCGCCGTGACCTCCGGCGGGAGCGTCATGGTCAGTAGCGGGTCGACCACGGCCATCGTCGGGCGCAGGCGCCAGTGGCTGATGCCGGTCTTGACGCGCA
>NZ_JBVPVA010001010.1:0-4921 GCF_055612215.1 Actinomycetospora sp.
CTCACCGCGATCGTCATCACCCTCGGGGTCGCGGCGTTCCTGCTCGCGCTCATCCACCGGTCCTGGACGCTCGACCGCGAGGACGACCTCACCGAGGACACCGAGGACCGGTCGGTGCGCCGCCGCCTGGCGAGCGGGGAACACGTCGACGAGGACGAGCTCGACACCACCGGCTGCGAGCAGACCTCGGACACCGACGACGACCGGGCCGACCGCGCCGGAGCCCAGGCGTGAACCCGGGCTCCGGGCTCGTCGAGAGCCTCCTGCCGCTGCCGGTCCTGCTGCCGCTGCTCGGCGCCGGGACCGCGCTCGTGCTCGCCGGCCGACCGACCGCGCAGCGCGCCGTGTCGGTCGGCGTGCTGACGGCCGTCGTCGCGATCTCGGCGGTGCTCCTCGCCGGCTCCGTGCACGGTCCCCGCGTGGTCACCGTGGGGTCCTGGCCCGCGCCGCTGGGCATCACCCTGGTCGCGGACCAGCTCTCGACGATCATGCTGCTGACGTCGATGACGGTGACCCTGCTGGTGCTGCTCTACGCGATCGGGCAGGGCACCAGCGATGACGACACGCGGACCCCGGTCTCGATCTTCCACCCGACCTACCTGGTGCTGGCCGCCGGCGTCGCGAACGCCTTCCTCTCCGGCGACCTGTTCAACCTCTACGTCGGCTTCGAGGTCCTGCTCATGGCCAGCTACGTGCTGCTGACCCTGGGCGGGACACGGGCGCGGGTGCGGGCGGGATTGACCTACGTCGTGGTGAACGTGCTGTCCTCGCTGGTCTTCCTCATCGGGATCGCGCTGGTCTACGCGGCGGTGGGCACGCTGAACCTCGCCCAGATCGCGGTCCGGATGTCCTCGGTGCCGCCGGGCACACAGCTCGCGATCCACCTCGTGCTGCTCACCGCGTTCGGCATCAAGGCCGCGGTGTTCCCGCTCTCGGCGTGGCTCCCGGACTCCTACCCGACGGCGGCCGCGCCGGTCACCGCCGTGTTCGCCGGCCTGCTCACCAAGGTCGGCGTCTACTCGATCATCCGGACGCAGACCCTGCTCTTCCCCGGCTCCGGGGTCACCGACGACGTCCTGCTGGTCGCGGCGCTCGCGACGATGGTGATCGGGGCGCTCGGCGCGATCGCGCAGGAGGACCTGAAGCGGGTGCTGTCGTTCACCCTGGTCGCCCACATCGGCTACATGGTCTTCGGGGTGGCGCTGGCGACCCCGGCGGGCGTGGGCGCGGCGATCTTCTACGTCGTCCACCACATCACGGTGCAGGCGACGCTGTTCTGCGTGGCGGGACTCGTCGAGCGGGTCGGCGGGTCGACCTCGACGACGCGGCTGGCCGGGCTCGCGGCCGCGTCGCCGGTGCTCGCCGTCCTCTACTTCGTCCCGGCGGTCAACCTCGGCGGCATCCCGCCACTGTCCGGCTTCATCGGCAAGCTCGGGCTCGTCGAGGCGGGCGTGCAGGACGGGTCGGTGCTGGCGTGGCTGCTCGTCGGCGGCTCGGTGCTCACCAGCCTGCTCACGCTCTACGTGATGGCGAAGGTGTGGGTGCTGGCGTTCTGGCGCCCGGCCGACCAGCTGCCCGCGCCGACGACCGAGGACGAGGACCAGGACACCGACGACGACGGCCGCTACCCGGTGCTCATCGGCGCCGGGCCGGCGCGCGACGGGCGGGGTGCGCCCGCCTACTCCGGGGAGCTCCTCGGCAGCCCGTCCGCGCGGGCCGACCGTCGGGAACGGGTGGCACTGCCGGCGCTGATGACGGGCGCGACGGTGGCGCTGGTGACGGTCGGGGTGGCGCTCACCGTGGTCGCGGGGCCGCTCTACGGCCTGGCCGACTCCGCCGCGGCGGACCTCACCGCCCGCACGCCCTACATCTCGGCCGTGTTCGCCCAGTCCGTGGACACCCGGGTGGCCCGGTGACCGGCCGCGTGGCGTGGTGGCGCCGGCCGCGGCTGCTGCGCGTCGCGTGGCTGACCGCGGTGTGGGTCCTGCTCTGGGGCACGTTCTCCTGGGCGAACCTGCTCGGCGGCCTCGTCGTGGCGGTCGCGGTGCTGGTGGCGTTCCCGCTGCCCGCGGTGACCTCGGACGGCGGACTGCGCCCGCTCGGCCTGCTGCGCGTGGTGCTCGACGTGGCCCGCGACCTCGCCGTCTCCAGCGTCCAGGTGGCCTGGCAGTCGGTGCGCCCCGGCCCGCCCCCGCGCAGCTCGATCGTCGCGGTGGAGGTCCCCGACGACTCCGAGCTGCTCGTGGCGCTGCTCGTCGAGTGCCTGTCGCTGGTGCCCGGCAGCGTCGTCGTCGAGGCCGACGCGGCGGGGCGGACGGTCTGGGCGCACGTGCTCGGCGCCGACGACACGGCCGCGATCGCGCGCTTCCGTCGCCAGTCCGACCGGCTGGTCCGCGACCTGGTGGCCGCGGGCGTGCACCGGGTGCGGGTCGAGCCCGAGCGCGTCGCCCCCGCCGGCGTGGGCGCCGACCCGCGCGACGACCCCGACGGGAGCGGGCCGTGAGCACCGCCGCCGTCCTGCTCACCGTCGCGCTCGCCCTGCTCGGCCTGAGCCTGCTGCTGGTGACCGTGCGCTTCGTGCGGGGCCCCTCGGCGTTGGACCGCCTGGTGTCGCTCGACGCGATCGTCGCGGTGGTCATGTGCGGCCTGATGGCGCACGTGGCGATGACCCACGACTCGGCGACGGTGCCCGCCGTCGTCGCGATCAGCCTCGTCGGGTTCCTCGGGTCGTCGACGGTGGCGCGCGTGGTGGGGCGGCGGCGCGACGGGTCCGCCGACGAGGAGGAGCTGTGACGGTGCTCGCGCCGGTCCTCGACGTCGTCGGCGCCGTGCTCGTCGTGCTCGGCTCGCTGCTCGCGCTGGCCGCCGCGGTGGGCCTGCTGCGCCTGCCCGACGTCCTCTCGCGCATGCACGCGGCGACCAAGCCGCAGACCGCGGGCCTCGTCCTCGTGGTGCTCGGCACCGCGCTGCTGCTGCGGACCAGCGCCGACGTCTGGATGCTGCTGCTCGTCGGGGCGTTCCAGCTGATCACCGCGCCGGTCACGGCGCACCTGGTGGGGCGGCTCGCGTACCGCGCCGGCGGGGTCCGCACCGACCTGCTCCACCGCGACGAGCTCGCCGAGCGCCCGGAGCGTTCCGCCCCGGAATGACCGGTCCCGGCTGCGGCGGGCGGCGTCCTCGACGCGGCGTGCGCGCCCCGCGGGTGAGGTGCCCGTGAACGCCGTGGAGTCCGGCGGCCGCTCGCCCCTCGGGGTCACCCGACCGGCGCACGACGCGTCCTCGGACGGGGGACGACCGCGGGACCTCACTACTCTGGTTGCTGTGACGGATCTCCGCGCGCTCGTCACCGGGCGGGCCCGGGCCGTGCGGCGCGGCACCGGGCAGGCATGGCGTGCCGCCTGGGTGGTGCTCGCCCCCGTGGCCCGGCGCGGCCCCGAGATCGTCCTCGGCCTGGCTCTCGTGCTCAGCACCCTCGCGGTGCTCGTGCTCGTCGGGGCCGCGCGCAACGACGCGGCGATCACCGGTGACCGGGGCGTCGCCGTCGGCGAGGTCCTCGAGGGGTCCGACGCCTCGCACACGTTCATCCGGTACACCGCCTCCGACGGTGCCGTGCTCAGCCCGGACACCGGGGTGCTGTACCCGCGCGGCCTGGAACCGGGCAACTACGTCCTCGTCGAGTACGACCGCGCCAAGCCCGAGCTCGTGCGCGTCGCCGGGCGGAACTGGACCGAGGGACTCGCGCCCGTGGCGCTCGGCGTCGCGGGCCTGTGGGTCGTGCTCGGCCCGCTGACCTGGTACCTCGCGCGGCGGCGGCGCGCCGGGGCGTCCGGTGGCGGCCCCGCGACGGCGCCGGACCCGACGAAGCCGCTCGGCGCGCCCGCCGAGGGCTCCGGGCCCGACGACGAGACCGCGCGACGCGAACCGGTCGGGGCCTCGCGGTGAGCGCCGGCCCGGGCTCGCGCGCCGGGCTCGACCGCGACCCGAACGCCGTCGCGCGGATGTTCGACGGCGTCGCCGCCCGCTACGACGTCACCAACACCGTGCTCTCCTTCGGGCGGGACCGCGCCTGGCGGCGGGCCACGCGGGACGCGCTGGCGGTCGGCCCGGGCGACGTCGTGCTCGACATCGCCGCGGGCACCGGCGTCTCGACCGTCGAGCTCGCCCGCTCCGGGGCGACCTGCCTCGCCGCCGACTTCTCCCTCGGCATGCTGCGCACCGGCCGCGCCCGCCACGCCGGCGAGGTGCCCTACCTCGCCGCCGACGCGATGCGCCTGCCACTGCCCGACGCCGCCGTCGACGCGGTCGTCATGTCGTTCGGCCTGCGCAACGTCGTCGACCCGGACGCTGCGCTCGCCGAGTTCGCCCGCGTGACCCGGCCGGGCGGCACCCTCGCGATCTGCGAGTTCTCCACCCCGACCTGGGCGCCGTTCCGCCGCGTCTACACCGACTACCTGATGCGGGCCCTGCCGCGGGTCGCCCGCGCGGTGAGCTCCAACCCGGACGCCTACGTCTACCTCGCGGAGTCGATCCGCGCGTGGCCCGACCAGCCCGCCCTGGCCCGGCGCATCACGGCGGCCGGGTGGAGCGCGGTGAGCTGGCGGGACCTCACGGGCGGGATCGTCACGCTGCACACCGCCGTGCGCTGAGGTCCGCCCTCGCCCGCGAGGGGCCACGCGCCCGTCCCGCCTCCTCCGCCGCGAGGGGCACGTCAGGCAGGTTCCCAGCCGCGTCGAGGTGCGCGGTGTGCCCCTGATCTTGCGGCCGCGGACGTCGGACGGGAGCCCTCCCGTGAGGGGCACGCCACGCAGGTTCGCAGCCGCGTCGGGGTGCGTGGTGTGCCCCTGATCATGAGCCGGGGCGGCGACAACCGGGAGAGGTTCCCCGATCCGGATGCGGCCAACCGAGATTCAGCGGGCGTGTC
>NZ_JBVPVA010001168.1:0-1816 GCF_055612215.1 Actinomycetospora sp.
GCCAGCTCGTCCTGTTCACCTCGCAGCTCGGGGACGCCGACGCCGCCCTGCTCGCCGCTCCGGGCGTCCGGCCCTTCACCTGGGGCGGGCTGCTCCGCGCGATCCGGGATCCCGAGCTGCAGCTGATGGAGGTCGCCGAACCGCTCTGGCTCGGCGAATGGGTCCGGGCGCTGCGCTACGTGGTGCTGCTCCGGGTGGTCCGGGCGGCCCTGCCCCGACGGGGACGGGTGGCGGTCGCGACGTACGGCATCGAGAACCTCGACGCGCGGGAGCGCCTGACCTACCGGTCCCTGGACGCCCGCCCACTCCGGGGCGCGGTGGCCTCGCGGCTGCTCACCGCGGCCGTGGGCATGTCGCTGCTGCTGCTCGACGTCGTGGTCTACGGGACCTCGGGTGCCGCGGCGAACTACGAGCGGGCCTTCGGTCGGTTCCTGCGCCGCACGCGGACCGCGGTGCTGCCCCCGCGAGTCGACGCGTGCCGCCTGTGCGGCCCGGCGGTGTCGCGCGACGTGCCGCGTGAGCCGATGGTGCTGTTCCTCGGCGCTCCCGGCGAGCGCAAGGGCTTCGCCGTGCTCATGACGGCGTGGCAGCGCTGCGGCGGGCACGACCGGGGCTGGCGGCTCGTGGTGGCCGACCCCGACGGGGAGGCCGACCCGGACCTGCCCCCCGGGGTGTCGATCCGTCGGCGGCTGCCCCGGGACACGGTGCACGAGCTCCTGCGCACCGGTGCGGTGGTCGCGATGCCCTCGGTCCGCCTCCCGCGCTGGCGGGAGCAGATCGGGCTGCCGCTGGTCGAGGGTCTGGCGCACGGCTGCCGGGTGGTGACGACGACGGAGACCGGGCTCGCCGAGGACCTGCGGGGCCACCCGCTGGTCACCTTCACGACCCCGGGCGACCCCGCGAGCCTGGCCGGCGGCCTGCGTCGGGCGATGGACGCCGACGGCGCCGGCGACGAGTGGGGACGCCAGGGCTGGTCCAAGCGCGACGTCGTGGCGTGGTCGCTCGCGGCCGCGGCCCGCACGGACCAGATCCCGCCGGGACGGGTCCACCGGGTCGCGGACGGCCCCGGTCAGGTGCGGGCGGCCGCCCGGTGCAGGAACTCCAGGAACCGGCCACGCGGCGGCGCGACGTCGTCGTCGTCCGACGGCGCCGCGTCGGACTCAGGCTCGGGCTCGGCGGCGTTCGCGCGCCCGGCGCCCGGCTCACCGCCGTCGACCTCGCTGCCGTCCTCGGTGTGCGCGCCGCCCTGCGGGAGCACGACGGTCCCCCCGGCGTAGTCGTCGACCGGCACCCCCACGAGAGGCTCGTCGGACGAGGGTGGGGCGGGCGGTGCGGCGCGCGCCTCCGGGTCGGCGTCCGGGTCGCCCTCCCCGCCCCCGGCGTCGGCGCCGGAATCGTCGCCCATCGCCCGGTGACCGAACGGGTCCGCGTCCTCCGGCGGGCTGTCCCGGGTGATCTCGATCAGCTCGGTGCGGTCCTGGTCGCGGCCGATGCCGTAGCGCTCCCGGTCGGCCGAGGTCAACTGCTCCAGGATCGCGGTCTGCGCCTTCTCCGGCAGCGTGTGCAGGACCTGCATCACCCGGTCCTTGCGCCGCTGGACCGCCTTGCGCTCCCCCAGCCCCTCGGTCGGGTTGATCTGGGGATCGATGAAGGACTCCTCGGCGTCGACCGAGCCGCCCTGCTTCTTCAGCTCCTCCATCTCGGCCTCCATCTGGGCCGAGTCCTTCTCCTCGCTCATCCCGATCGGCCCGATCCGGCGGCCCTGCAGGAACTGCTGCACCACCGGCTCCTCCGAGGTCAGCAGCACCTCGCGCGG
>NZ_JBVPVA010000042.1:0-1624 GCF_055612215.1 Actinomycetospora sp.
CAGGCCACCCGCGCGCTGCGCAAGGGCTTCGACACCGCGATCTACTTCTACGGCCCGGGCTCGCTCAACTGCCTGGCCACCCGCGGCTTCCCGACGACGGGCAGCTCCGCCTTCCCGGGCGAGCACAACATCAACGACCAGCTCAAGACCTTCATGGCCGAGGGCGGCAAGGCCTACTGCTGCCGTTTCGGGCTGTCGCTGCACGGTGCCCGCGAGGAGGACCTGATCGAGGGCGTCATCCCGACGCACCCGCTCGACGTCCAGGACGCGCTCATCTACTACGCCCGCAAGGGCGCGATCATCAACTCGACCTACCAGCTCTAGGAGCCTCCGGCTCGTGGGCACCGGTCCGTGCGCGGACCGGTGCCCACGGGGCCGCCGGCCACCTGCTCCGACGTCCTGGAGGTCCCGCCATGTCCGCGCCCGCAGAATCCCGTACCGGGCTCGACGTCCGTTCCGAAGTGGCCGTCCGCGGCGTCGCGATCGACCCCCCGTCCAGCAGCACCGCCGTGGACCTCGGGTCCACCATCCCGCTGCGCCGCCCCGGCGGCGCCGGCCCCTCCGACGACGGCCACGTGCTCGTCGACGGCCTCAAGACCACGATCCCGATCAACCCGGCGAGCCCCTTCCGCCTGCGCGACGGCCGGCTCGTCCGGACCGGTCCCGACGGCGGGGTCACCGACCTGGGCGTGGACGTCGACACCGTCGCCCGCCCCGCCTTCTACGACCTCACGACGGCCGACGGCGTGCGCTACGAGCAGATCGCCCGGCTGCACGGCGACGACGTGCTCGCGACGACGGTCGTGCAGACCTGCGTGCGCTACGGCGAGACCGACCGGTGCCGGTTCTGCGCCATCGAGCAGTCGCTGCGCAGCGGCGCGACGACCGCGGTGAAGACGCCCGCGCAGCTCGCCGAGGTGGCCGAGGCCGCCGTCCGGCTCGACGGCGTGCGCCAGATGGTCATGACGACGGGCACCTCGAACGGGCGTGACCGCGGCGCCCGCCACCTCGCCCGCTGCACCGCCGCGGTCCGCGAGGCCGTCCCCGGGCTGCCGATCCAGGTGCAGTGCGAACCGCCCGCGCCCGACGACCTCGACGCCCTGCGCGCGCTGCGGGACGCCGGCGCCGACGCGATCGGCATCCACGTCGAGTCCCTCGACGACGCCGTCCGCGCCCGCTGGATGCCGGGCAAGGCCTCCGTGCCGCTCGAGCAGTACTGGACGGCCTGGCACGAGAGCGTCCGCCTCTTCGGGCGCAACGCCGTCTCCACCTACCTCATCGTCGGGCTCGGCGAGGACCCCGGCGAGCTCGTCGACGGCGCCGCCGAGCTCGTCGACGCCGGGGTCTACCCCTTCGTCGTCCCCTACCGCCCCATCCCCGGCACGCTCGCCTTCGCCGACGGCGACCCCGCGCCCGACCCGGCCCTGCTCGCCGACGTCACCGCCCGGGTGGCGGCGAGCCTGCGCGCGGCCGGGATGCGCGGAGCCGACCAGGCCGCCGGCTGCGCGGCCTGCGGGGCCTGCAGCGCGCTCTCCGCGGCGGGGGGCTGACGTGTCGATCACCGACGACTCCCGTCCCCGCGCCGCGCGCCCCGACGGTCCCGGCACCCTCCCGCCGCTGGTCG
>NZ_JBVPVA010000354.1:0-2435 GCF_055612215.1 Actinomycetospora sp.
CCTCGCTGACGCAGCCGGGGTCGGCGTAGCAGAGCCGCATGGTGCGGCGCAGGCGCGTGCCGGCGTCCTCGGCGGCGAGCTCGCGCCGCGTGCGCGCCCCGACCAGCGGGATCGCGGCCAGCGCCATCTTGCCGTCGCCGAGCCTCGCCGGGGCGGGCCGCAGGTCCGGGACGGCGGGGCTGACCAGCGTGGTCGTGCGCACCATCTCGGGGTGGTCGGCGGCGACGGCGAGCGCCACCGCGCCGCCGAGGGAGTTGCCGACGAGGTGCACCGGGCCGTCGAGCGTCCCGAGGAACGCCGCGACGGTGCGGGCGTGCGCGCCGAGCGAGTAGTCGCGCGAGGGCAGCGGCTCGGTGCGGCCGAACCCGGGCAGGTCGACGGCGAGGCCGCGCCAGCGCGAGGACAGGGCGCCGGCGAGGTCGGTCCAGTTGGTCGACGACCCGCCGAGCCCGTGGACGTAGACGACCGTCGCGTCGTCGCCCGGGCCGGGGATCCGGGGGGTCTCCCGGACGTGGAGGCGGACGGCGCCGGCGTCGACGTGGCGTCCCGGCCAGTGCGGCGTCGGGTCCCCGATGGGGCCGAGCGCGTCGGCGGGCGCGAGCGGGGCCGCGGGGGCCGGACCGGGCCCCGGGGCGCCGCGTCGGCGCGCGGACCCCGACCACCCGCCGGCCGGCGGACGGCCTCGTCCGGGCAGGGTGATCGTCACCCGACCAGCATGCAGGTGTCCGGGAGGTGAAGCGAACCCGACCCCGGCGTGTCCATCGCGTGACTGCGCCCGAACCGCGTGTGATCGGCGCGCATGCGGGAATCGGTCGGTAGGGTCGACCGATCGGGGAGGTCCCGATCGGACTCGTGGGTCCGGCGGGCGAGTCCACGGCGGGAGGCGGACCGATGAGCGAGACCGGTGCAGTGGCGCCGACGGCGGCGGGCCGCCCTCGCATGTCCCGGGCGCAGCGGCGGGCCCAGCTCCTCTCGGCGGCGCGGTCGGTGTTCGGCGCCCAGGGCTACCACGCGGCGGCGATGGACGAGATCGCCGAGCGGGCCGGGGTGAGCAAGCCCGTGCTGTACCAGCACTTCCCGGGCAAGCTCGACCTCTACCGCGCGCTGGTGGAGTCCGCGGCCAACGAGATGGTCCGCACCGTGCGCGCCGCGATGCGCTCGACCACCGACAACAAGGCCCGCGTGCACGCCGCCGTGCAGGCCTACTTCGACGTCGTCTCCTCCCGCGACGGCGCGATGCGGCTGGTGTTCGAGACCGACACGCGCGCCACCCCGGAGATCGCCGAGATCGTGGACCGGGCGACGTCGGACTGCATCGACGCCGTCACCGAGGTCGTGACCGCCGACGCCGGGCTGGAGCCGGACCGGGCGCGACTGCTCGCGGTCGGGCTCGTCGGGCTGTCCACGACGGCGGCACGCTACTGGCTCGACGCGGGGCTGCAGCCGCCGCGCGAGGACGCGATCGCGCTGATGTCGACGCTGGCGTGGCGCGGGATCGGCGGCGGGTTCCCCCGGCCGGAATAGGGGCGCTCCGCGCTTGTGAGCACTATTCCGCGGTATGGCACGGGATAGTGCTCACAAGGCGAAGCCACCTAGGCGCCGACGCCGAACCCCACCCGACGCACCTCGGACGGCGCGATCTCCACGTAGGCGATGCGGGTGGCCGGGATGAGGTAGCGCCGGCCCTTGTCGTCCTCGAGGGACAGCACGCCGCTCGAGCCCGAGAGCGCGCCGTCGACGAGCTCCGACACCTCGTCGGGCGTCTGCCCGCTCGAGACCACCAGCTCGCGCGGGCTGTCCGCGACGCCGATCTTGACCTCCACGCGACCCTCCGGTCTGCTCCGACTCCCCGGTCGTCAGCCTGACGACGACCGGTGCGCTCGCGGAGGTTAGTCCAGATCGCCGACGCGGGCGGGCCGCCCACCACGTCGTCCGCGCAGGGCGAACGTCACGAGAGCCCGAGCGCGGAGACCCGCTTGTTGTGCCGCGACTTCAGGCGCTTGAGGACCGCGGCCCGCGCCGCGGTGCCGGCGTCCGCCCCGCCGTCGACCACGGCCGCCAGCCCCGGGTGCTCCTCGAAGGCGGCGACGACCGCGGCGAGCGCCTCGCCGAGCAGCCGGCGGGCCCACATCGCCAGGCGCGCGTGGACCTGCTCGTCCGCGCACGCCTCCCGGATCCGCGCCTCGACGAACGCCCCGTGCCCGGCGTCGGGGATGACCTCACGGACCAGGTCGGCCTCGGCGCCGGTGAGCCCCTCGAGGGCCTCGGCCTGCAGGTCGGTGACGAGCCCGCGGCCCAGCGCCGTCGCGACCAGCGCCTCGGGCCAGTCGCGGGCGCCCACGCTGCGCAGCAGGGCGTCGACACGGGCGACGAACGGCTCCATGGCGTCGAGCACGTCCACACCGCGGGCGGCGAGGTGGTCCCGGACCCGGACG
>NZ_JBVPVA010000373.1:0-6318 GCF_055612215.1 Actinomycetospora sp.
CCTCGCTGACGCAGCCGGGGTCGGCGTAGCAGAGCCGCATGGTGCGGCGCAGGCGCGTGCCGGCGTCCTCGGCGGCGAGCTCGCGCCGCGTGCGCGCCCCGACCAGCGGGATCGCGGCCAGCGCCATCTTGCCGTCGCCGACCCCGGCTGCGTCAGCGAGGCCGCCTTCGCCCAGGCCGCCGCGGAGGCCGCCGAGCGGCTGCACCTGCCCTGGGGCGCCGAGGCCCTGCAGCGCTCGTTCGGCGGGCTCGTGGGCACCTGGTTCGCGCGCGGCGCCGGCTCGCTCTGGGCGACCGCCGCCCGCGTCACGACCCCGACGCTCGTCGTGTGGGGCGAGCAGGACCGGCTGATCTCGGTGCGCAAGGCGCGCCGCACGGTCGCGACGGTGCCGCGGGCCCGGCTGCTGCGCCTGCCCGACGTCGGGCACGTGGCCCAGATGGAGACCCCGGCCGTGGTGGCGCGCGCGATCCTCGGCATGGCCGACGCCGTCGCCGCCGGCCGCTGGGACCCCGCCGACCGGGAGTCGGACGTGTCCGAGGTGTCGTTCCCCGGATGAGCGCATCGGGCGGACCGCGTCGCCCGGGGACGCAGCGCGACGGCACGCGGCGCGTCAGCCGGCACCGCGGGGAGGCGCTCCTCGGCGAGCGCGACCCCCGTCCGCCGTCGCGTCCCGACGCCGCCCGTGCCCGCCACCGGCTCGCCCTCGGCGGCCTGGCCGTGGTCCTGCTCGTGCTCACCGGCTTCGTGCTCGCGCGCACCCTGCACCCGGTCGACGAGCCCGCCGACGTGCGCCCGGCGCCGGAGGGCCCGGTCGTCCGGGAGGCCCCGTCCGGCGGGGATCTCGCGGACACGGTCGTCCCCACGATCCCCACGGCCGAGCTCCCGGCGGGCGGCGACTTCCCGGTCTCGGGCCGGGGTACGTGGCGCGTCGTGCCGGGGACGACGCCGCTGGTCGGACAGGGACGGCCGTACACCTACACCGTCGAGATCGAGGACGGCGCGGTCCTGGCCGAGGGCGACCAGGCGTTCGCCGCCGCCGTCGACGCCACCCTCGGCGACCCGCGCAGCTGGGCGGGGTCGGGGCAGATCGCGCTGCGCCGGATCGACGCCGCCGCGGCCGCGGGCCGGGCGCCCGACTTCCGGGTCAGCCTGTCCAGCCAGCTCACGACGCGGGCGCGGTGCGGGTACCAGATCCGCTACGAGGCCTCGTGCTGGCAGTCCGACCTCGGCCGGGTGCTGATCAACGGGGCACGCTGGGTCCGCGGGGCCGGGGCCTTCGAGGGGCAGCTCGGGCTGTACCGGCAGTACGCGATCAACCACGAGGTGGGCCACGTCTTCCGCAACCCGCACGTGCCGTGCGGGGCGGACGGCGCGCTGGCGCCGGTGATGATGCAGCAGAGCTTCGGGGTCTCCGACGACTACCTCGCCCAGCTCACCGACTCGAGCCCGCAGGGCGGGGAGATCCCGCGCGACGGGAAGGTGTGCCGGCCGAACGCCTGGCCGTTCCCGACCGGTCGTTGAGCGGAGGCCCTCGCCCGTCGTCGGGAACATCGCCCGCCGCCATGAGGTTGAATCGGGTCGAGCAGTCGACGAAGGAGACGCACGCGATGGCATCCCTGCCGCCCCTGGTGGAACCGGCCGCCGAGCTGACGAAGGAGGAGGTCGCCCGCTACTCGCGGCACCTCATCATCCCGGACGTCGGCGTCGAGGGTCAGAAGCGCCTGAAGAACGCCAAGGTGCTGTGCGTGGGCGCCGGCGGCCTCGGCAGCCCCGCGCTGCTGTACCTGGCCGCGGCCGGCGTCGGAACCCTCGGCGTCGTGGACTTCGACGTGGTCGACGAGTCCAACCTGCAGCGCCAGGTCATCCACGGGCAGTCGGACATCGGGAAGTCGAAGGCGCAGTCGGCCAAGGTGTCGATCGCCGAGACGAACCCGTTCGTGACCGTGAACCTGCACGAGACGCCGCTGGACTCGTCGAACGCGCTGGACATCTTCCGCGACTACGACCTGATCCTCGACGGCACCGACAACTTCGCCACGCGCTACCTGGTGAACGACGCCGCGGTGCTGCTGGGCAAGCCCTACGTCTGGGGCTCGATCTTCCGCTTCGAGGGCCAGGTCTCGGTCTTCTGGGAGGACGCCCCGAACGGGCAGGGCCTCAACTACCGCCACCTCTACCCCGAGCCCCCGCCGCCGGGGATGGTCCCGTCGTGCGCCGAGGGCGGCGTGCTGGGCGTGCTGTGCGCGTCGATCGGGTCGATCATGGTGACCGAGGCCATCAAGCTGATCTGCGGCATCGGCGACACCCTGCTCGGCCGGCTCATGGTCTACGACGCCCTGGACATGGAGTACCGCCAGGTCAAGATCCGTCGGGACCCGAACGCCACCCCGGTCACCGAGCTCATCGACTACGACGCGTTCTGCGGCACCGTCTCCGACGAGGCCCAGTCCGCGGCGGCCGGGCACACGATCACCGCGTCCGAGCTCAAGGAGAAGATGGACGCGGGCGACAAGTTCGAGCTCATCGACGTCCGTGAGCCCCACGAGTGGGAGATCGTCCGCATCCCGGGCGCGAAGCTCATCCCGAAGGACAAGATCCTCTCGGGCGAGGCGTTCGCGGAGATCCCGCAGGACCGCCAGACGATCCTCTACTGCAAGACCGGCGTCCGTTCCGCGGAGGCGCTGTCCGCCCTGCAGAAGGCCGGCTTCTCCAACGCCGTGCACGTGGGCGGCGGCGTGACCGGCTGGGCGCAGCAGATCGACACCTCGCTGCCGACCTACTGACCCCGGGCACGAACTGAGCGAAGGGCCCCTTCGGTCGACCAGATCGACCGGAGGGGCCCTTCGCTCGTTCCTGTGACGATGCCCGCCCGGCTGCGCGGCACGGCCCCTGGACGCTCCAGCGGGTGACCGACAACCGGACGCCGCGGGCCGATTCGCCCGACGACCTGACGCACGGTGATCACAGAACGCCCACCAGCGTCCGGAACGGTCGATCCGGATGTCACACTGAGGACACGATCGCCCTACGCGGCGGTCTCGACCTCGAGGGGTGAGCGTGGCACGACGGCGCGACGCCGCCCGCCCGCGGCGCTCCTGGGGCACGTGGATCGTCTCCGCGGTGCTCGCGCTGCTGGTCGCGACCGTCCTCGCGGTCACCGGCCTGGTCAACGCCTCGATCGGCAACGACGCGGTGCCCCACGACCAGGGCGACAGCGCCGCCGTCCCGCCCGACGTCGCGCACGGCGGGACGTTCGTCGACGGCCGGACCGACCCCGCGCGGTCGCTCGCGATCCCGCCCCGCACGGTCGCGCTGACCTTCGACGACGGCCCGGACCCGACCTGGACCCCCCAGGTCCTCGCCGTCCTCGCCAAGCACCGGGTGCCGGGGACGTTCTTCGTCGTCGGGTCGCTCGCCGTGCGCCACCCCGAGCTGCTGCGTCGGATCCGCGCCGCCGGCGGCGAGATCGGCATCCACACCTTCACCCACGTCGACCTCGCGGAGGCCCCGGCCTGGCGCCTGGAGCGCGAGCTCGGCGAGACCCAGCTCGCGATCGCCGGCGCGACGGGGGAGACGACCTACCTCGTCCGGCCGCCGTTCTCGTCCACCGTCGACGCCATCGACGACCGCGCCTACGCCGCGATCCTCGCCTCCGGGCGCGACGGCTACGTCAACGTCTTCACCGACGTCGACGGCGAGGACTGGCAGCGCCCGGGCGTCGACGCGATCGTTCGCAACGCCACCCCGCGCGACGGGGCGGGCGCCACGGTCCTGCTCCACGACGCCGGCGGGGACCGCGCCCAGACCGTCGCCGCGCTCGACCGCCTCATCCCCGCGCTGCAGGCGCAGGGCTACCGGTTCACCACCGCCACCGACGCCGTCGGCGCCCCCACCGCCGCCGCGGCCGCACCGACCAGGGACAAGGCCGTCGGCGGCGCCCTCGTCACGGCCGTCGACCTGGCCACCGGCACGGTGCGGGTGATGCAGGGCCTCCTCGTCGCGGTCGGCGTCGTGGTCGTCGTGCGGCTGCTGCTCACGCTGATCGTGGCGCGGCGGCACGCCCGGCGTCGTCGCGACCCGTCGTTCCGGTGGGGGCCCGACGTCCGTGCCCCGGTCTCGGTGATCGTCCCGGCCTTCAACGAGACCGAGAACATCGAGGCCACGCTGCGCTCGATCCTCGCGAACGACCACCCGCTGGAGATCCTGGTGGTCGACGACGGCTCGAGCGACGGCACCGCGGAGCTCGTCGAGTCCCTGGCGCTGCCCGCGGTCCGGGTGATCCGCCAGCCCAACAGCGGCAAGCCGATCGCGCTGAACACCGGCGTCGCGCGAGCCCAGCACGACCTCGTGATCATGATGGACGGCGACACCGTCTTCCAGCCCGACACCGTGGCCCGGCTGGTGGCGCCGTTCGCGGACCCGGCGATCGGGGCGGTCGCGGGCAACGTCAAGGTCGCGAACCGCGCCGCCCTGATCCCGCGTCTGCAGCACATCGAGTACGTCGTCGGGTTCGGCGTCGACCGCCGCGTGCAGGACACGCTGGGCGCGATCACGACGATCCCCGGGGCCGCGGGCGCGTTCCGCCGCCGGGCCGTCCTCGACGTCGGGGGCCTGTCGCTGGACACCCTCGCCGAGGACACCGACCTCACCATCGCGCTCGGCCGCGAGGGCTGGCGGGTGGTGTACGAGGAGCGGGCGATCGCCTGGACCGAGGCGCCGACGACGCTGACCCAGCTGTGGCGGCAGCGCTACCGGTGGACCTACGGGACGATGCAGGCGGTCTGGAAGCACCGTCGGGCACTGCGGGAGCGTGGTGCGTCCCGGCGCACCGGGTGGCTCGGGCTCGGGCACATCGGCGTGTTCCAGGTGCTCTTCCCGCTGGCCGCGCCCCTCGTCGACGTCTTCTTCGTCTACGGCCTGCTCTTCGCCGACCCCGCGACGACGCTCGTCCTCTGGTTCTCCATGCTCGCGATCCAGACGACGGCCGCGGCGTACGCCTTCCGCCTCGACGGCGAGCCGGCCGGCCCGTTGTGGGTCGCCCCGGTGCAGCAGCTGCTCTACCGGCCGCTGATGTACGCGGTGCTGGTCCGCTCGCTGCTCTCGGCTGTCACTGGGGGCCGGGTGCGCTGGCAGCGGATGCAACGGCTCGGGGCGCTGCGGGCGCTGATGCCGGGTCCGGTGGCGCCGCCGGTCGTCGCCTCCGCCCCCGCTGCACCCGCCCCCGCTGCAAGCGAAGCGTCGACGCTTGCAGCCAGTGGCAGTAGAGCCCCGTCGTCGACCACGACCGGACCGCCTCCCGACCCCGGGGAGGACGCACCCCCGGAGCGGTCCCGCTGGCTCGACGTGCTGCTGGCGATCGCCCTGGTCCGCCTCGTCGGCCACCACGCCCTGGGGTGGGCGTGGCTGTCGTACTTCCCCGCGTTCGGCGTGGTGTTCGCGCTCGCCGGCTCCCACGTGCTGGCCTCGCTGCGCTACGCGGAGTCGATCGACGTCATCGGGCTCCGGCTCCGGCGCCTGCTGCCGCCGTTCTGGGTGTTCGGCCTCGTCGTCGTGCCCGTGATGCTCTGGCACGGGTTCGGCGAGGATCCGCGGCCCGAGGCCGCGCAGTGGTTGTTCTGGGTGCTGCCGGTGCTCGACCCACCGGGGAGCGCGTGGGCGGCCGACGCCACCGGGGTCCTCAGCTACGTCCGCACGTACCTGTGGCTGGTGCTGCTCACGCCGCTGCTGCTCGCCGGGTGGCGACGTCGGCCGGTGTTCGCGATCGCGGTGCCGCTGGCCATCGTCGTCGTCGACGCGGTCCTCGGCGGCGCCGTGGGCACCTTCGGGGCCGTGGCCACCGGGATGGTCGACGCGTCGGTGCTCGCCGGTGCCTGGATGCTCGGGTTCGCGCACCAGGACGGCCGGCTGCGCCGCCTGCCCGCGGCGTGGACCGTGCTGCTCGCCGCCGCGTCGGTCGCGGCCGGGACGGCCTGGGCGCTGGGGCACCCGGCCGCCGGCGAGGGGCCCGACCTCGACGACATCCCCCTCGGCCAGGCCCTGGTCTCGCTCGGCGTGGTGCTGCTCCTGCTGCGCTGGACCCCGCGGCTGGCCTGGATCGAGCGGGTGCCCGGCCTCGGCCGGCTGCTCACCGTGGTGCGCGCCCGCGCGGTGACGATCGTCCTGTGGCACGGGGTCGCGATCGCCCTGGCCACGCCCGTCGACGCGCGGGTGGGCTGGTCGTCGCCGGGCGCGCTGCTCGGGACGTCGGTGGTCCTGACGACGGCGTTCGTGCTCGCCCTCGGGTGGGTCGAGGACCTGGCCGCCGGACGTCGCCCCGCA
>NZ_JBVPVA010000390.1:0-4145 GCF_055612215.1 Actinomycetospora sp.
GCGGCGGCGGCGACGTAGGTGGTGACCGGCTGGACGAGCTGGACCTGCACCTGGCAGAGCGTGCCCGCGATCGACTGGTCGATCGACTGCAGCGGGCCCGCGGCGGTGCCGATCGGGACGTTGATCGGCAGTCCCAGCAGCGGCTTCACCTGGACGGTGTCGCCCGGCTGCGCCTGCACCGTCGTGCCGCAGGCCGCGGGGATGACCTGACCCCCGGCGGTGGGCGTGACGGGCGCGGCGAACGCCGCGCCACCTCCCAGCAGCAGCGACCCGGTGAGGACACCCCCGGCCGCCGCCACCGACACCAGACGCGAGAACCGCGCTCCCATGGAGGACCCCTTACGTGGAACGACGAGTGCGGTCCCGCCCCGGTGCGCGGCCGGGGGCCCGGGCGTTCCGTCGGGACGGAACCGGGCCAGCGGCGCGTCGGACGGGCTCCGACGACCGGGACAACGAGGCACTGCTCCGGAGGTGACGCCGCAGTCACCGGACCGTCACGATCGGGCCACGCCGCGTGGGGGCCGCTGCGGCGTGCCGGGTCAGTCGCGCCCGGATCGGGTGGTCGTCCCCGCCCCGGCGAACGGGCGGTCGCCCTCGTCGGTCCGCCGGAAGCGGGCCGTGAACCACGCCGCGTCGGGGGCGCCGTCGAGCACTCCGCCGTCGGGATCGGCGCCGGCCACCGTCGGCCCGGGGCGGCCGGGACGCAGGCGCACCGGGTCGAGCTGCGGGCGCAGCACGCTGCGCACGATCAGCACCCCGACCCCGACGACCGCGAGGTCACGCAGCACGACCGCGCCGTAGAACCACGGCGCGGGCAGCCCCTTGGCGCTGGTGCCCAGGTAGTAGTACATCCGCGGGAACCAGACCAGGGTGTCGACCGCCATCCACGCCAGCAGCGGTCGCCACCGCGGATAGGCGAGCACGGCCAACGGCACCAGCCAGAGCGAGTACTGCGGGCTCCAGACCTTGTTGGTCAGCAGGAACGCCGCGACCACCAGGAACGCGATCGAGGCCAGCCGGGGACGGACCGGGGCACGGCGCACGAGCTCGGCGACCCCGACGCAGCAGACCACGAAGAGCACCGCGGTCACGGCGTTCAGCACCCTCGGCGGCTGTCCCGACGCGAGCGGGCCGTCGAAGCCCGACCAGCCGGTGAGCCCGGCGACGACGTTGTAGATCGAGTCGGGGTCGGCGGCGCGTGTGGAGTTGAGCCGGAAGAACTCCCACCACCCGGTCGGGGCGAGCACCGCGACGGGGACGTTGACCACCGCCCACGTCAGGAGCCCCGCGACCGTCACCGTCCACCACGGGCGCATCCGTCCCGCACGCAGGCACAGCAGGAGCAGGGGGAACAGCAGGAAGAGCGGATAGAGCTTCGCCGCCGCCCCGAGGCCGAGCAGGACCCCCGCGAGGCCCGGTCGCCGGCGGGACCACGCGAGCATGCCGAGGGTCGCGCCCGCGACGGCCAGCGTGTCGAAGTTGGTGAAGGCGTGCACGGCCACCAACGGCGACGTCGCCGCGATCGCCGCGTCCCACGGCCGACCCGGTCGCAGCCGCACGAGGGCCCAGATCGCCCCGAGCCAGGCCAGCGCGAGCCAGAAGGCGGAGAGGTCGAAGTAGACGACGACGGGCAGCGCTGCGGGCAGGACGCCGACGGCGAGCCAGCCGGCCGCGAGGCGCGCGTTGGCCCACTGGAAGAACCCGGTGAGCACCGGGTACTCCATGTAGCGCACCTGCGTGGTGCCGTCGTCGTGCTGGTCGACCCAGCTCGTCACGTACGGGACGCCGCCACGGTCGAGTCGCTCGGCGGTGTAGAGCGGCACGGTGTCCGAGTAGCAGGCGGCGACGTACTGCCGGCCGTCGCGCCAGTCGAGCTGGGTCTGGCCGTTGTCGTCGACGTACTGCTGCAGGCACGGCGCCTTGGCGAACCAGCCCAGCGCCAGCACGATCGTCGCCAGCAGCAGCACGACGCGCAGGGGGGTGAAGAACCCGGCGCGCCCGACGACCGCGTGGGACCCGAGCGGGCCGCCGGTGGCCGCGCTCGCGGCCCGCACGAACGCGTCCTCGTGCGCCGGGAGCACCCGCGACGACGGGTCGAGCGACGACGCGTCGTGCGTGCGGCTGCGCTCGGGCGGGGCCTGGGAGGTCAACGGGGATCGGGCGCCCGGTCAGAAGTCGAAGCCACCGTCGCCGCCGCCTCCGCCGCCATTGCCACCGTTCCCGTTGCCGCCGTTCCCGTTCCCGTTGCCCCCGTTGCCCCCGTTGCCGTTGCCGTTGTTGTTCTGGCCGTTGTTGTTGTCGCCGTTGTTGTTGTTGTTGCCGTTGTTGTTGCCGTTCTGGCCGTTCTGGCCGTTGTTCCCGTTCTGACCCTGGCCGTCGCCGCCGGTCTTCACGCAGACCCCGTTGATGCAGATCTGCCCCTGGCCGTTCGGGGTGTTCGGGTCCGGCGTGGGAGCCGGGGGCGCCGGCGGGGCGGGCGGGGTTCCGATCGGGTCGAAGTCCGAGAACTTCTGGACCGGCTCGTTGCGCAGCGCCTGGTTCATGAACCTCTGCCAGATCTGGCCGGGCACGCCGCGCCCGTAGATCGGCTTGTTGTTGGAGGTCTTGATCGGGGAGTTGTCGTCGGTCCCGACCCACACCGCCGTCGAGATCTGCGGGGTGAAGCCGACCGTCCAGGCGTCGTTGTTCTGCCCCTGCACCGACGACTGCACGGTGCCGGTCTTCGACGCCACCGGCCGGCCCGCGGCCAGCGGGATCTGCGAGTGCGACGCGACGTCGAGCATCGACTCGGTGACGTTGCGGGCGAGCTGCTGGCTCATCCGCTGCTCGGGCGCGGTGACGCCGCCGTCGTAGAGCACGCGCCCGTCGGCCGTCGTCACCTTCGTGACCATGTGCGGGCGGTGGAAGACGCCGTCGGCGGCGAACGTGGAGTAGGCCGAGGCCATGTCGCCGGGGCGGACCTCCTTGTCACCGATCGCGATGCCGCCGGTGGCGTTGGCCAGGGGCGCCGTGATCCCGGCCTGGTGGGCGGCGTCGGCGACCTTCTGCGGCCCGACCTGGTTGCCGAGCTGGTAGAAGACGGTGTTGATCGAGAGCGTCATCGCCGTCTTCAGGTCGCAGTTCGGGCAGCTCTCGCCGTCGGAATTCTCCACCTTCGTGCCGGCGATGGTCTGCGGGGTGGACCCGTCGAAGGTCGTGCCGAGCCCGATCGGCGGGTTGCGCTCGAGGCCCGCCAGCAGCACGAACGGTTTGAACGACGACCCGGGCTGGCGCTGGGTCTGGGCGTAGTCGAAGCCCGACCCGTCGGTCCCGCCGTAATAGGCGACGATCGCCCCGGTCCTCGGGTCCTCCGAGACCAGGGCGGTCCGCAGGTTCGCGGGCTGCCCGTCGAGGGTCTTCGCGGCGGCGTCGGCGGCCTGCTTCTGCAGCTTCGGGTCGACGGTCGTCTCGACCTTCAGCCCCTCCTGGTTCACCTGCTGCTCGGTGATCCCGTAGGACGCGAGCTCGTCCTTGACCGCCGAGACGACGTGCCCGCGGTCGTCGTCGGGGATCCCGGTCTTGCGCGACGAGGGCGCGAGCGTCGGGGGGAACTGTGCGGCGGCCCGGTCGCCGGGCGAGAGCCACTTCTGCTCGACCATCCCGTCGAGCACGTAGTTCCACCGCTGCTGCGAGCCGGCCCGGTCGACGGCCGGGTCCCACTTCGACGGCGCCTGGATCAGGCCCGCGAGCACCGCGCCCTCGGCCGGGGACAGGGTGTTCACGTCGCGGCCGTAGTAGGCCTGCGACGCGGCCTGGATGCCGTACGCCCCGCGGCCGAAGTAGATCGTGTTCAGGTAGTTCTCGAGGATCTGGTCCTTCGACTCCTCCTGGTTGATCTTCGCCGCGATGACGACCTCGCGGTACTTGCGCCAGTAGGAGTGCTCGTCGCCCACGAGCACGTTCTTCACGTACTGCTGGGTGATCGTCGACCCGCCGCCGCTCCCGCCCTGGGCCTGGTTCCAGGCCGCACGGCCGATGCCGATCGGGTCGAACCCGTAGTTGGTGTAGAAGCTGCGGTCCTCGGCGGAGGCCACCGCGTGCTGGACCCAGACCGGGACCTGGGTCAGCGGCACCTTGATCCGGTTGCCCTGGGCCTGCGCGAGGCT
>NZ_JBVPVA010000627.1:0-3616 GCF_055612215.1 Actinomycetospora sp.
GGCCGGCGGGGGGATCGCGCGTTCATCGCCGGGCATCATGCCCCTCGCGCCGCCCGTCCCCCGCGGTCACGTCCTCGAACGAGATCGAGACGGCGTGCACCCGCCGCGGCGCGGGGACCTCGTCCGGCCCGTGGGCCCAGATCGGCACCGCCGCGAGCCAGGTCGGGCCGGTGTCGTGCTCCCAGGGGACGGCGAGCCAGCCCGTGGTGGTCGAGGTGGCCTGGTCCCCCGTCCAGACCAGGACGACGTGGCGCAGCCCGACGTGCCCGTCGTCGGGCTCCGGCGGCGGGACGCCGAAACCGTCGAACCACAGCTGACCCGTGCGGTCGTCGGGAGCCGGGGCGTAGACCAGCCCGTTGTCCGTCGCCGCCGCCTCGCGCACCTCGCCGACCCAGCGCAGCGTCGCGAAGTCCGGGCGGGCGCCCGACCCGTCGGGGGCCTTCATCAGGTGGAGCACCACCCCGTCGTGCGCCACCGCCAGGGAGTTGAGCGGGGCGCCGATCAGCACGCCCCGGGGCTCCCACTCCGGCGCCGCGCGAAGCAGAACCGTCCGCAGGTTCTCCGACGACGTGATCCCGAGCGTCACCGGGGTGTCCCCCGCGACCTCCGGATCGTGCCGCGCGACGTTGCGCTCCCAGACCGCGGCGACGGCGTCCTCGAGCAGCCCGAGGATCCCGACCGCGGCCCACCGGTCGGCCACCCCGCGCAGCCACGCGAGGGCCCGCGCATCCCCACCCTGCCGTGTCCCGCTCACGGCCACAGCAGAGCACGGACCCCCGACAGCGTGGCCCGGGTCAGGTCTTGGGGCCGCCCGCGACGTAGATGACCTGGCCGGAGACGTAGCCGGCCGACTCGCCGACGAAGAAGGCCACCATATTGGCGATGTCCTCCGGCACGCCGACGCGCTGCACCGGGATCTCCTTGGCCCGGGCGGCCTGCCACTCCTCCCAGTCCTGCCCGAGGCGCTCCGCGGTCGCCCGCGTCATCTCCGAGGCGATGAACCCCGGGGCCACGCAGTTCGCGGTGATGCCGAACCGGCCCAGCTCGATGGCCAGGGTCTTGGTGAACCCCTGCAGCCCGGCCTTGGCCGCCGAGTAGTTCACCTGCCCGCGGTTGCCGAGCGCGGACGTCGAGGACAGGTTGACGATCCGGCCCCACTGCGCGGCGACCATGTGGCCCTGGCAGGCCTTGGTCATCAGGAACGAGCCGCGCAGGTGCACGCCCATCACCGAGTCCCAGTCGTTCTCGGTCATCTTGAACAGCAGGTTGTCCCGCGTGATCCCGGCGTTGTTGATCAGCACCGTCGGCGGGCCGAGCTCGGCGACGATCCGCTCGACGGCGGCGTCGACGGCCGCGGCGTCCGCGACGTCCGCGCCGACCCCGATCGCGCGCCCGCCGGCCTCGGTGATCGCGTCGGCGGTGCCCTTCGCCGCGCTCTCCTCGAGGTCGATCACCGCGACGGCCATGCCGTCGGCGGCGAGGCGCAGCGCGGTCGCGGCGCCGAGCCCGCGGGCGGCACCCGTCACGACGGCGACGCGGGAACTGGGAGCGGTCATGGTCTCCGAGACCTCCTCGAGCGGTGGACGTTCCTCGCCCGGCATCCTGCCCCGCATCCGTCGCGGCTGCTCAGAGGCCCCCGGGCACCAGCCACCGGTCGCCGCGGGCCCGGAGCCCGACGCCGAGGGCCCGGCCGATCATGAACAGGGACAGCCCGGCCCACACCCCCGCGAGCCCCCATCCGAACGCGAGCGAGAGCCAGATCAGGGGCAGGAAGCCCACCACGGCCGACCCGAGCGTGAGTCTGCGCAGGAAGGCGGCGTCCCCGGCGCCCAGGAGCACCCCGTCGAGGGCGAAGACGTAGCCGGCCACGGGCTGCAGCGCGACGAAGAACCACCACGCGGAGGGGATGGTCGCCAGCACCGTCGGGTCCGGGCTGAACACCCGCGGCAGGAGGTCCGCGAGTGCGGCGAACACCACACCCGCGACGACGCCGAGCACCAGCCCGTAGCGGGTCACCCGGCCGGTGACCGTCCGGGCGGAGGAGCGCGACGACGCCCCCAGCGCCGCGCCGACCAGTTGCTGGGCGGCGATGGCGAGCGAGTCCAGCACCGTCGCCATGAACGCCCAGAGTTGCAGCACGACCTGGTGCGCTGCGACCGACGCCGCCCCGAACCGCGCCGTCACCGCGGTCGCGGACAGGAAGCAGGCCTGGAAGGCGAGGCTGCGCAGGAGCAGGTCCCGGCCGAGCCCGAGCTGGGCGCGCAGGTCGGCGGGCACCGGGCGCAGCGGCACCCGCAGCCGGACCGCCTCGCGGACCAGGGCGGCGCCGAAGAGCAGCAGCACCACCGACTGGGCCCCGACGTTGGCGATCGCGGAGCCCTCGAGCCCGAGGCCCGGCCACCCGCCGAGCCCGTGCACGAGGAGCGGGCACGCCAGCGCCGACGCGCCGTTGCCGGCCAGCACGACGACCACCGGGGCGCGCGTGGACTGCACCCCGCGCATCCAGCCGTTCCCGGCCATCGCGACGAGGATCCCCGGCGCCCCGCACAGCGCGATCCGCATCCAGGCGACCGCGCCGTCGGTGAGCGGGCCGCCGCCACCCAGCGCCTGCGCCACCGGCCGCGCGACCAGCTGCCCCACCACGACGACGGCGAGGCCCGCCAGCAGCGCGAGCCACGTCGCCGCGACGCCCTCGGAGATCGCCCGGTCCCGCCGGCCGGCGCCGAACGCGCGGGCGGCGCGGGCCGTCGTGCCGTAGGCGAGGAACGTGCCCAGCGAGGACACCTGCGCGAGGACGACCGCGCCGACGGCGAGCGACCCCAGCGGCACCGCGCCGAGGCGCCCGACGACGGCGGTGTCCACGAGCAGGTAGAGCGGCTCGGCGACCAGGACGACGAGGGCGGCCGCCGAGAGCGACAGGACCCGGACCGGCCCGGCGTCGAGCGTGATGCTCACAGCAGGGGCGCCGCCGCCAGGGCCCGGCGGACGTCGGCCACCACGTCGGCGCCGTCGGGGCGGCGGCTCGCGACGGTGAACCCGGAGGCCGCCCGGTGTCCCCCGCCGCCCATGGCGATCGCGGCCGCGGCCACGTCGAGCCGGCCCTTACCGCGCAGCGAGGCGGTCCAGCGCGACGGCCCGACCTCCTTGAGCACCATTGCGACCTCGGCCTCGGCGGTGGTGCGCAGCACGTCGATGATGCTCTCCACCTCCTCCTGCCGGCCGGCGGCGATGTGCTCGGCCCGCGCGCAGGCCCACACCAGGCCGAGCCCGCGGGCCTCGTCGGGCTCGAGGGTGGCGGTGCCCAGCACCGCCGAGAGCATCGCGAGCCACGAGAACGGGTGCGTGTCCAGCAGCGGGCGGGTGACCGCCTCCGCGTCCACCCCCGCGACGAGCAGGCGTGCTGCCATGTCGTGGGTGGCCGGCGAGGCGGCACGGAAGTTGCGGGTGTCGGTGACCAGCCCCGCGTAGAGGCAGCGGGCGATCGGCAGGTCGACGGGCGCGCCGAGCGCGTCGAGGAGGCCCAGGACGATCACCGCGGTCGCCTCGGCGTCGGGCTCGACGTACCAGGCCGTGCCGAACCCGGCGTTGGAGACGTGGTGGTCGATCACGAGCGTCG
>NZ_JBVPVA010000652.1:0-10174 GCF_055612215.1 Actinomycetospora sp.
ACGCGCTGATCTTCGTCGAGATCACGGTGGGCGACCCCTCCGACTTCGAGGAGGAGCTCCACGTGCACGGCGAGCACCGGCACGGCTACCGCATCCTGCGGGCGCGCTCGGCCAGCGTCCCCAACGCGATCGCGGCGCTGCTGCTGGAGCTGCGCGAGGAGACGGGCCGGGTGCCGCACGTCTACTTCGAGTGGACCGAGGGCAATCCGGCGATCAACCTCGTGCGCTACCTGCTGTTCGGAGTGGGCGAGGTCGCCCCCGTGGCCCGCGAGGTGCTCCGCGAGGCGGAGCCGGACCCGTCGCGGCGCCCGGCCGTCCACGTCGGGTAGCGCGACCGGTCCCGGGGGCGCGGGGTCAGCGCACCAGGATCGCGCGGCCGCGACGCACCGCGCGGCCGACGGACAGCGGCACCCAGCGGGCCAGGGCGCGCACGAGCTGGGTGTAGCCCGGCGTCGGGCCCTGGTAGAACGCGATGCCGCGTGGGCCGTCCACCATCCGGCCGTCGCGCACGTCGTAGCGGGCCCCGTGCCATGGGCAGACCAGGCAGCCCTCGGCGTCCACGTGACCGTCGGAGAGGTCCCGCAGCTGGTGCCGGCATCGCCTGCCGACCGCGAACGCGTCCCCCTCGCTCACCCCGACCGCCCACCGCCCGACACGGCGCACGCCACCGGGCGGCGGCTCCTCGACCTCGGTCCAGCCGCTGGTGTCCTCGGTGCTCGCCACGGGGCCGGGTCCCCTGCCCCGCAACCCCGCGCACCGTGACCGTGGCCACCCGGGTGCCGGTGCCGGGGACCGGGTAGGCCCCCGCATGGAACACGGCCTGACCGTCGCCGTCACGGGCCCCACCGGCACCCTGGGGCGCGGCCTGCTCCCCCTGCTCGTCGCCGACGACCGCGTGGGCGGGGTGGTCGGGGTCTCGCGCGGGGGTGCGCCCTCCGGCGCGGACGCCACGCCCGCCGACCGGGTGGTGGACCACCGCCGCGGCGACGTGCAGGACGAGGCGTCGCTGCGCGCCGCGTTCGCCGGCGCCGACGTCGTGGCCCACCTGGCGTCCACGATCATCGGCACCCGGGACGCGTCGCGCCACCACGCGATCACCGTGGGCGGCACCGTCGCGGCGTTCCGGGCCGCGGTGGCCGCCGGCGCGCGCCGCTTCGTGCACGTCTCCTCGATCGCGGCCTACGGGTTCGGGCGCGACAACCCCGTCGGGATGGGCGAGGACCAGCCGCTGCGCCCCACCGACCGCTTCTTCTACGCCTCGGACAAGGCGCAGGCCGAGCAGCGGCTGGCCGAGGAGGCCGCCGCCCACCCCGAGGTCGAGGTGTTCGTGCTGCGCCCGTCGGGCGTCGCCGGCCCGCACGCCCTCGGGGCGAAGGCGCTCCTGCCCGGGCCGCTGGCGCCGCTGGGCCGGGCCCTGGCCGGGCGGGCGCTGCGCGGCGGGCGGCTCCCCGTGCCGGTGCCCCTCCCGGTGCCGGCGTTCCGCCTGCAGCTCGCGCACCACGACGACGTCGGCGACGCGCTGCTGCGCTGCGTGGTCGCGGACGGCCCGGCCGGGGCCTACAACATCGCCGCGCCGGACGTGCTCACCCTCGTCGACCTGGCGCGCGAGGTCGGGGTGCGCCCGCTGCCGGTGCCCGAGGCCGGGATCGAGTACCCCGCTCGCGCGATCTCGGCGCTGCCCCTCCCGCTGCCGCTGCAGTGGGTGCAGGCCGCGACCACACCCGCCATCGTCGACACCACCCGCGCGCGCGAGCGGCTCGGGTGGACCCCGCGCCACAGCGGTCTCGAGTCGTGGCGGGCGACCCTGGGTGCCTCCGGCTCGTGAGCACTATCCCGTGCCATAGGACGGAATAGTGCTCACGGGCGCGAAGCGCACCTCGCACCTGTCGCACCGCGGCCCCGCCACCGGCACCCGGGCAGGGGTGCGGCGACGGGGCCGAGGTGCTTCGGGGAGCGGACGGGCCCGGGGCCGCCCGACCGTGTCGGAGTCGGTCGGACGGTCCGGGTGGCCGCCGCGGGTTCCGGGGTGGGAGGCCCCGGACGTGCGGTCAGGACGAGAAGGCGTCGGCCCAGTGGCCCAGGTCGGCCTTGCCGCCGTCGGCGGCGTGCTGCACGTCGTTCGCCATGAGCCCGAACTGGTGGGAGGCCTCCGACGGGGTGACGCCGCCCCTGGCCGCGGCCGACCAGTTGGTGGCCGCGTGCTGCGCGTCGTTCTTCGTGTTGCTCGCGAAGTGCTGGCCGTCGGCCTTCACGTCCGAGATCGGCAGCGTCTGCGGGAGCTTGCTCGTCGACGGGAGCTTGCTGCCGGCCTCCGAGGCGTGCGCCTTCATCGAGCCGGCCACGTCCTGCCGACACCGAGTGCGTCGGGAGCGTCGACGGGGATGCCTTGGCGGCGTCCTGCAGGTCGTGCGTCCCCTCGGTGACGTGCCCCTGGATGTCGTGCGTCGTGGGCACGCTGGGTGCCTGCGCCGCGAAGGCCATCGAGGCGGTGCCGCCGGTCAGCGCCAGGGCCGCGGCGGCCGTGAGGGCCCCTCGGCCGGCGAGGCGGGCGACGTGGGACGACGAGCGGGGAGCGTGAACGCCCATGCGAATGCCTCTCCTATCCGTGTGTGTGAGTACGACCGTATGGCGGATCAAGGACTGACCCGCTCGGAGTCCAACCACAAGCTGTTCTCCGTAGACCCCAACGGGTGAGGCCGGGTTGGGTTACGGATTGGTCACGGTGAGTCTCTCGGAGTACCGCACGTCACCCTGAGCGAGAAGAAGGGCACCGCCGACCACCGGAGAGTGGTCGACGATGCCCTTCGGCTCCGTGCGCTGCGGTTTCTAGGACGAGGCGGCGACCCGCTCGAGCACCAGGGACTGCACCCGGGCCGCGTCGGCCTGCCCGCGGGTGGCCTTCATGACCGCGCCCACGATCGCGCCCGCGGCCTTCGTCTTCCCCGCGCGGATCTTCTCCGCGACGGCGGGCTGCGCGGCGAGGGCCTCGTCGACGGCGGCCGTGAGGGCCGAGTCGTCACTGACGACGGCGAGCCCGCGCCCGGCGACGACGTCGTCCGGCGATCCCTCGCCGGCCAGCACCCCGTCGACGACCTGGCGGGCCAGCTTGTTGGTCAGCGTCCCCTCGGACACCAGCGCGATGACGCGCGCGACCTGGGCGGGCGTGATCGCCAGCTCGGTCAGGGCCACGCCGCGGGCGTTGGCCTCCTGGGAGAGGTAGGAGACCCACCACGAGCGGGCCGACTCGGACGGTGCGCCCGCGGCGACGGTGTCGGCGACGAGGTCGAGCGCGTCGGCGTTGACCAGGTCGCGCAGCTCCTCGTCGGAGAGGCCCCAGTCGGTCTGGACGCGCGCCCGGCGCTCCCACGGCCGTTCCGGCAGCGCCGCCCGCAGGCCCTCGATCCACGCCGCCGACGGCTGGATCGGCACGAGGTCGGGCTCGGGGAAGTAGCGGTAGTCGGCCAGGGTCTCCTTCGCGCGCCCCGGCGAGGTGGTGCCGGACTGCTCGTCGAAGTGCCGGGTCTCCTGCCGGATCGTCCCGCCCGAGAGGAGCACGCCGGCCTGGCGGCCCATCTCGTAGCGCACCGCCCGCTCGACCGAGCGCAGCGAGTTGACGTTCTTGGTCTCGGTGCGGGTGCCGAACTCGGTGGCGCCCTTGGGCTTCAGCGAGAGGTTGACGTCGCAGCGCATCGAGCCCTGGTCCATGCGCGCGTCGGACACGCCGAGGCCCTTGACGATGTCGCGCAGCGCCGAGACGTACGCCCGGGCCACCTCGGGGGCGCGGACGCCGGCGCCGACGATGGGCCGCGTGACGATCTCGATGAGCGGGACGCCGGCACGGTTGTAGTCGAGCAGCGAGTAGTCCGCCCCGTGAATCCGGCCGGTCGCGCCGCCCATGTGCAGCGACTTGCCCGTGTCCTCCTCCATGTGGGCGCGCTCGATCTCCACCCGCCACGTCGACCCGTCGTCGAGCGGGACGTCGAGGTGGCCGTCGAAGACGATCGGGTCCTCGTACTGGGAGATCTGGAAGTTCTTCGGCATGTCCGGGTAGAAGTAGTTCTTCCGGGCGAAGCCGGTGTGCTCGCGCACCGAGCAGTTGAGCGCGAGGCCGATCGTCACCGCGCTCTCGACCGCCCGGGCGTTGAGCCGCGGCAGCGAGCCCGGGAGGCCGAGGCACACCGGGCAGACGTGGGTGTTGGGCTCGGCGCCGAACTCGTTGCGGCAGCTGCAGAACATCTTCGTCGCGGTGTTGAGCTCGACGTGGACCTCGAGGCCCATCACGGGGTCGAAGCGCTCGACGACCTCCTCGACGGTGTACGGCGCGGCCTCGACGGTGCTGGTCATGACGCCCCCTGCAGCGCGGCGGGATCGGGGATGGTCGACGCGAAGGGCATCCCGGACGCCGAGTCGCGCGCGACCTCGTAGGCGGCGGCGACGCGGTAGGCGCGGTCGTCGGCCAGCGCGGGCGTCATCACCTGCAGCCCCACGGGCAGCCCGTCCTGGACCGAGACCCCGCAGGGCACCGAGAGCCCCGCGGTGCCCGCGAGGTTGGCCGGGATCGTGCAGAGGTCGGCGAGGTACATCGCGACGGGGTCGTCGACGCGGTCCCCGAGCGGGAAGGCCGTCGTGGGCACCGTCGGGGAGACGAGCACGTCGCAGCGCTCGAAGGCCGCGGTGAAGTCCCGGACGATCAGCGTGCGGGCGCGCTGCGCCTTGCCGTAGAGGGCGTCGATGGAGCCGGCCGACAGGGCGTGGGTGCCGATCATGATGCGGCGCTTCACCTCGGGGCCGAAGCCGGCCTCGCGGGTGAGCGACATGACCTCGTCGGTCGAGTGCGTGCCGTCGTCGCCGACGCGCAGGCCGTAGCGCATCGCGTCGAACCGGGCGAGGTTCGACGACGCCTCGCTGGGCGCGATGAGGTAGTACGCCGGGATCGCGTAGGTGAACGCGGGGCAGGACACCTCGACGACCTCGGCGCCCAGGTCGGTCAGCACCCGCACGGCGTCGGTGAACGCCGAGAGCACCCCGGTCTGGAAGCCCGAGCCGGACGTGCCCTGGTCGGTGAGCTCGCGGACGACGCCGACGCGCACCCCCGCGAGGTCGCCGCGCGCCCCGGCCAGGGCCGCCTCGACGACCGGTGGGAGCGGCGCGTCGATGGACGTCTGGTCGTTCGGGTCGTGCCCGCCGATCACCTCGTGGAGCAGGGCGGCGTCGAGCACGGTGCGCCCGAACGGCCCGACCTGGTCGAGCGAGGACGAGAACGCGACCAGCCCGTAGCGCGAGACGGTGCCGTAGGTCGGCTTGACCCCGACGGTGCCGGTGAACGCGCCCGGCTGGCGGATCGAGCCGCCGGTGTCGCTGCCCAGGGCCAGCGGAGCCTCGCCGACGGCCGTGGCGGCTGCCGACCCGCCGCTGGACCCGCCGGGCACCCGTGACGGGTCCCAGGGGTTGCGCACGGGCCCGAAGGCCGAGTTCTCGTTCGACCCGCCCATCGCGAACTCGTCGAGGTTGGTCTTGCCCAGCGGCACCAGGCCCGCGTCGCGCAGCCGGCTCACGGCCGTGGCGTCGTAGGGCGGGCGCCAGCCCTCGAGGATCCGCGACGCGCACGTGGTCGGCATGTCGCTGGTCGTCAGGTTGTCCTTGATCGCGACCGGGACGCCCGCCAGCGGGCTGCGGACGGTGCCGGCGGCGATCTCGTCGTCGACGGCGGCGGCCGTCGCGAGGGCCTGGTCGGCGGCGACGTGCAGGAAGGCGTTCAGCCCGGTGGCCTCGACCGCCTCGATGCGGGCGAGGTGCGCGCGGGTGACCTCCACCGAGCTGACCTCACGGGCCTGGATACGGCGGGCGAGCTCCGCGGCGTCGAGCCGGGTCAGATCGGTGTCGGTGCGCTCGGGACCGCTCACGGCTCCTCCCCCAGGATGCGCGGCACGCGGAAGCGGCCCTCCTCGGCGGCGGGGGCGCCCGCGAGGGCGGCCTCCCGCGGCAGGGACGGGCGCGGCTCGTCGGGGCGCAGGACGTTGGTCAGTGGCGCGACGTGGCTGGTGGGCGGGACGTCGTCGTCGATCTCCGACACCCGCCCCACGGTGTCGAGGATCGCGTCGAGCTGGCCGGAGAACACGTCGAGCTCGTCGTCGGTGACGGCCAGCCGGGCCAGCCGGGCGAGGTGGGCGACGTCCTCGCGCGTGATGTCGGACATGATCCTCCGAGTGGGGATCCACCGGGATCCTCGCAAGACGTACCTGGACCGATCCATCCTAGGCGTCACGCCCGGGGGACCTCGACGCGGTTTCGGCGCCGGCGCCCCGGTCCAGGTTTACGGGCGCTCCGCGCTGCCAACCTCCCGCCGGGCCCCGACCCGGGTCCTCGCCCCACGTCCGGCGCGACTGGCACACTCGCCGCGCCCGAGGCGGACGTGCACGGTGCCGGCGGGCTCCTCGGCCTGCTCCCGGTGCGCGGGGAGCCGTGGGGAGTGCCACGGCGCGGAGGACGATCACGACAGGGACGGAGGCGACGTGACCTACCTGCTGCGAGTGGTGCTGCCCGACCGGCCGGGCACCCTCGGCGCGGTCGCGTCGGCGCTCGGCGGCGAGGGCGCGGACATCCTGTCGGTCGACGTGGTGGAGCGTCACCAGGGCGTCGCGGTCGACGACCTCGTGGTGGACCTGCCCTCCGCCCGCCCCCCGGACGTGCTGATCACCGCCGCCGAGTCGGTGCGCGACGTGACGGTCGAGTCGGTCCGCCCGTTCTTCGGCCCGCTGGACACGGCCCGGGAGCTCGAGCTCGTGGAGGCCGTGGCGGCGGACCCCGACGCGGGGATCGCGCTGCTCGCGGACGCCGTCCCCCGGATCTTCCGGTCGGCGTGGGCACTGGTCGTCCAGGCCGCGACCGGCGACGTCTGGGGCGACGGCGGGACGCGGGTGCACCGGGTCGCCGCCAGCTCGGCCGCCCCGGAGACCGACGCCGAGACCCTGCCGTGGCTGCCGCTGGCGAAGGCGACGGTCCTGGACCCGGCCGGTGTCCACGACGTGCCCTCGGCGTGGACCGACCTGGACACCGAGCTCGCCGCGGCGCCGCTGGGCCGCCCGGACCGGGCGCTCGTGCTGGGCCGCCCCGGGGGCCCGGGGTTCCGCCCGTCGGAGCTGGCGCGGATCTCGCACCTGGCGGGCATCGTCGCCACCATGACCGGCTGAGGGTCGTCAGCGGCGCGGTTCGGAGCGGGCGCGGCCGACGCGGTTCGGGCCCCAGCCCGAGCGGCGGCGCTCCGCGAGCCGGGGGGACACCGGCTGGCCGAGGGCGTAGCGGACGAGCTCCTCGTTGCCGGTGGCGAGCCAGGTGCCGTCGGGGCCCTTGAGGGTGTCCTCGAAGCCCATGCGGGTGTCGAGCTCGTTGCGGCGCGCGTACTCGAGGACCGGCCAGGCGCCGCCCTCCTCGCCGTGGAGCAGGATCGGCACCGTCATCGTCCCGAGCGCCTTGAGGATGCGGACCGCCTCGGCGACCGCAGTGTCCGGGTCGGTCACCGTGACCTCGGCGAGGACCCGCACGGTGCCGTCGGGGATGCCGACCTGCTTGAGCTGCACGGCGTCCCCGGTGGTCCACACCCCGAGCTCGATGCCGATCCCGACGGAGTCGAGCGCCTCGCACACGATCTCCCAACCGCGCTCGTGGACGTTCACCGAGGCGACGTCGGGGCGGGCGTGCGGGGGCAGCGCGGCCCACTGCTGGACGAGGTCGGTGCGCCGGAACGGATCGGGCTCGACCCACCGCGCGGTCGTCACGCCGATCTCCATCGACGGCGCGGCCTGCCGGATCGCCGACACCACGGCGCCGATCGGGCCGGGGTCGAGGCTCTCCTGACCGTCGACGTCGCGCGGGTGCACGTGGAAGCTCGACACCCCGAGCGCCGCCACCGCCCGCGCGTCGCGGGCGAGGTGGCGCGGGGTCATCGGGACGGCCGGGTAGACGTCGGCCGGGCGGGCGCCGTTCGGGCAGCACTGGAGCATCCCGGCGCCACCTCCTCGTCCGTCCCCACCACGCCGACGCGCGATCCCCCGACAGGATATGGGACCAGCTTCAACGATCTGCGCCTCGACATCAACGTCTGCACGTGCGTCTGCACGCCTTTTCGGCCCACGCCACCCATCCGCCGGACGAGACCTCGCAGCGTGACCGGCCGGGCGCGGCCACGTCCGCCTAGTCCGCCGCCCCCGCCGGCTCCTCCTCGGGGGCCGGGGCCGCCTCCTCCGGGGCCGACGCCGCCTCCTCCGGGACCTGCGCCGCCTCCCGCGCGGCGTCGGGTCCCTGCTCGAGCAGCACGCGGAAGCCGTCCTCGTCCAGGATCGGCACCTTCGCGGCCACCGCCTTGTCGTACTTGGACCCGGGCTCGTCGCCGACCACCACGAAGGCGGTCTTCTTCGAGACCGACCCCGCCGCCCGGCCCCCACGGGCGAGGATCTCCTCCTTCGCCTCGTCGCGGGAGAACGTCGGCAGCGACCCGGTGACCACGATCGAGAGCCCCTCGAGCGTCCGCGGCACGGACTCGTCGGTCTCCTCGACCAGGTCCACGCCGGCGGCGCGCCACTTCTCGACGACCTCGCGGTGCCAGTCCACCGAGAACCACTCGCGCACCGCGGCCGCGATCGTCGGCCCCACCCCGTCGACCGCGGCCAGCTCCTCCTCGCCGGCGGCGTCGATCGCGTCGATCGACCGGAACTGCCGGGCCAGCGCCTGGGCGGCGGTGGGCCCGACGTGGCGGATCGACAGCCCGACGAGGACCTTCCACAGCGGCCGGTGCTTGGCGCTGGCGAGGTTGGCCAGCAGCTTGCGGCCGTTCGCCGAGAGGGCGCCGGCCTTGGTGCGGAAGAGCGGGACCGCCTCCAGGTCGTCCTCGGTGAGGGCGAACACGTCGCCCTCGTCGTGGACCGCGCCCGCCGCCAGCAGCGCCGTCGCGGCCTCGTAACCGAGCACCTCGATGTCGAACGCGCCGCGCCCGGCGACGTGGAAGAGCCGCTCCCGCAGCTGTGCGGGACAGGAGCGGGCGTTGGGGCACCGCAGGTCCTTGTCCGCCTCCCGCATCGGGCGCAGTTCGGTGCCGCACTCGGGGCAGTGGGTGGGCATGACGAACGCGTGCTCGTCCCCGGTGCGGGCCTCGACCACCGGCCCGAGCACCTCCGGGATGACGTCGCCCGCCTTCCGGATGATCACCCGGTCCCCGATGAGGACGCCCTTGCGTTCGACCTCCCCCGCGTTGTGCAGCGTGGCCAGCGAGACCGTCGACCCGGCCACCAGCACCGGGTCCATCTCCGCGAACGGGGTGACCCGCCCGGTGCGGCCGACGTTGACGCTGATGTTGCGCAGCGTCGTCGTGGCCTGCTCCGGGGGGTACTTGTAGGCGATCGCCCACCGGGGGGCCCGGGACGTCGACCCGAGCCGGCGCTGGAGCGCCACGTCGTCCACCTTGACCACGACGCCGTCGATCTCGTGCTCGGCGTCGTGGCGGTGCTCGCCCCAGTAGCGGGTGTGCTCGATGACGGCGTCCACCCCGTGCAGCACCTTCGTATGGGTGGAGACGGGGAGCCCCCAGGTGGCCAGCGCGTCGTACGACTGGGACTGCCGCTCGGGGGTGAAGCCCCGGCGCCGGCCGAGCCCGTGACAGATCAGGCGCAGCGGCCGGGTGGCGGTGACCCGCGGGTCCTTCTGGCGCAGGCTGCCCGCGGCGGAGTTGCGGGGGTTCGCGAACGGCTGCTTGCCCGCGGCGACGAGGCCGGCGTTGAGCTCCTCGAAGTCCGCCAGGCGGAAGAACACCTCGCCGCGCACCTCGATGAGCTCCGGCACGGGGAACTCGTCGGTGCCGGCGAGCTCGGTGGGCACGTCGGCCAGCGTGCGCATGTTCAGCGTGATGTCCTCGCCGGTGCGCCCGTCACCGCGCGTCAGCGCCCGGGTGAGGTGGCCGTGCTCGTAGAGCAGGTTGACCGCGAGCCCGTCGATCTTCAGCTCGCAGAGGTACTGCAGCTCCTCGCTCGGGTGGTCGAGCTCGCGCTGCACCCGCAGCACCCACTCGCGCAGCTCCTCGGGCTCGAAGGCGTTGTCCAGCGAGAGCATCCGCTCGAGGTGGTCGACCGCGACGAAGTCGGTGGAGAAGCCGCCGCCGACCCGCTGCGTCGGGCTCGCCGGGGTG
>NZ_JBVPVA010000699.1:0-4367 GCF_055612215.1 Actinomycetospora sp.
GCGAGCGGCGACCCGACCTGCGGATCGGCTTCTTCCTGCACATCCCGTTCCCGCCGGTCGAGCTGTTCCTGCAGCTGCCGTGGCGGACCGAGGTCGTCGAGGGTCTGCTCGGCGCCGACGTGGTCGGGTTCCACACCCCGGGCGGGGCGCGCAACTTCCGCTGGCTCGCCTACCGGCTCTGCGGCGCCGACGTCGACGACGCCCCGATCGGCCTCGGCGAGGCCCCGGCGCAGGTCCGGCTGCACGGGCACACCACCCGTGTCGGGGCGTTCCCGATCTCGGTGGAGTCCGCCACGCTCGCCGAGCGGGGCGCGGACCCGGCGACGGCGGAGCGCGCGGCGGCCCTGCGCGCCGAGCTGGGCGACCCGACGACGCTGCTCCTCGGCGTCGACCGGCTCGACTACACCAAGGGCATCGGGGTCCGCCTGGAGGCGTTCGGCGAACTGCTCGCCGACGGGCGCCTCGACCCGGCGACGACGACGCTGGTGCAGGTCGCCACCCCGAGCCGCGAGCGCGTCGACGCGTACCGCCGGACCCGCGACGAGGTCGAGCGCACCGTCGGGCGCCTCAACGGCGACCACGCCGCCCTCGGGCGCCCGGTGGTGCACTACCTGCACCGCTCGCTGCCGCCCGCCGAGCTGGCGCCGCTCTACCTCGCCGCGGACGTGATGCTGGTGACGCCGTTGCGCGACGGCATGAACCTCGTGGCCAAGGAGTACGTCGCGACGCGCCCCGACGACCGCGGCGCGCTCGTGCTCTCCGAGTTCACCGGGGCCGCCGAGGAGCTGACCGACGCCTGGACGGTCAACCCCTACGACCTCGACGGGGTCGCGGCCGCGGTCGCCGAGGCGGCGGCGTCGCACGGCTCGCCGGAGGCGCGGACGCGGATGGCGGCACTGCGCGCGCAGGTCCGCGAGCACGACGTCGCGCACTGGGCGGACACGTTCCTGGCCGCGCTCGGCGGATCCTGAGGGTCCCCGACCCGACTCCTGAGCCACTCCCGACGACGACGTGTGGGCGGGGCCCGCCGTGGGCAGCCCCCGAGTGCGCCGGCACCCGTCAGCGGGGCCGGCCCACCGTGGGCGACGCGAGCGCGTCGTCCGCCCGTGGAGAACGACGCGGGCGCACCCCGACACACAGCACCACGATCCTGCGCCGCTCGTCCTCCCCACCGCACCTCGGCCGCCGTCGGCGGCCGATGTCCGCCGGGCGCCCGGGCCGGCTCGCGGGATCGTCCGCGTCCGCAGGAGCACCACGCATGACCACCGTCGACCGCCCGTCGACCCCGACCGACCTCACCACCGACACCACGACCACCGACACCGCCACCGGCACCAACACCGACACCGACACCGACACCGCCACCGACACGACCGACAGCCGGGCCACCGAGGTCGTCGTCGGCCTCGTCGCGGACCCCGGGCTCGCGAGCGACCTCGTCGCCCGCATGGCCACCGAGCTCCCCGCCGCCCTCGACGCCGCCGTCTCGGGTCACCGCTGGCGGGTGGAGACCGCCCAGGGGCCGGTCGGGCTCGACGCCGAGGGCCTGCTGCCGATGCTGCGCCACGGCGCGGCGCTGCGGGCCCGGCACGGCTGGGACGTCATCGTGTTCGTGACCGACCTGCCGCGGCGCACCGGCACCCAGCCCCTCGTCTCCGACTACGGCTCCGCGGACGGCGTGGGCCTGGTGTCGCTCCCCGCGCTCGGGGCCTTCGCGCTGCGCCGGCGGCTGCGTCGCGCGGTCGTGGACCTCGTCGCCCACGGCCTGCTGGCCCAGCACGCCGTCGACCCCGTCCCGGCGGCAAGGCGTGGGCCCCACCCGCTCTCCCCGCCGGTCGCCCGCGTCGCGTCGACGGAGGAGGGCATCGACGCCCACCTCGCGCTGCAGGGCACCCGGGGGACGGTCCGCCTGCTGGGCGGGCTGGTCCGGGCGAACCGGCCCTGGCGGCTGGTGCCCTCGTTGTCCCCGGCGCTCACCGCGGCCTCGGCCGGTGCCGCGTTCGGGGTCTTCTACTCGAACATCTGGGATCTCGCGGCCGCCCTGTCCCCCGCGCGCCTCGCCGTCATCGCGGTCCTGGCGGTGGCCGCGATGGCGGTCTGGCTGATCGTCGACAACGGGCTCTGGGAGCGCCCGGCGGCGCGGGTACACCGCGAGGAGGCGACGCTGTTCAACGCCGCGACCGCCGCGACCATCGGGCTCGGCGTCGCCTGCATGGCCGTGCTGCTCGTCGGGCTGACCACCGTGGCGGCCGCCGTCGTCATCCCGGCGCAGATGATGCCGGGCGCCGTGGGGGCGGCGACGATCACCGCGTACCTGCGCCTCGGCGTCCTCGCCGGCGCGATGGGCATCGTCGCCGGGGCGCTCGGCTCCGGACTGACCAGCCCGGACGCGGTGCGCCAGGCGGCGTACAGCACGCGCGAGCAGCAGCGTCGCGCGCTCATCGACGACGACGAGCCGAACGCCCAGACCGAGGGCGACGGCGGCGCCCCGGCGGACGTGTCGCGCGCGACCGAGCCCGGGTAGCCGATCGCCATGAAGGTCGTCTACGTGTCGTACCCGCCGTCTGAGACGGGCGACGACGTCCCAGCCAGCGCCGACAACGCCCTCGGCCTGCGCCCCTACCTGGAGTCGCAGGGCCACATCCTGGTCACCACGACCGAGACCGGCGACGAGCTCGACCGGGAGCTGACCGACACCGAGGTCCTGATCACGACGCCGTTCTGGCCGGTCTACCTCGACGAGGACCGGCTCAAGTCCGCCGAGAACCTGCGCCTGGTGATCACCGCGGGCATCGGCTCGGACCACACCGATCCCGAGGCCGCGAAGGCGCACGGCGTCACCGTCGCCGAGGTGACCGGCAGCAACGTCGTCAGCGTCGCCGAGCACAACGTGCTGCAGATCCTCGCGCTGGTCCGCAACTTCGTCCCCGCCCACGCTGAGGCCCGCGACGGCGGGTGGGACGTCGCGAAGATCGCCGGCCCGTCGCACGACCTCGAGGGCAAGACGGTCGGCATCGTCGGGCTCGGGGCCATCGGCGCGCGCACCGCGCTGCGTCTCAAGGGCTTCGACGTGCGGATGCTCTACTACGCCAACCACCGCCGCTCCGCCGGCGAGGAGGCCTCGCTGGGCGTCCGGTACGCCCGGCTGGACACCCTGGTCGCCGAGTCCGACGTCATCTGCCTGGCGCTGCCGCTGATGGACGGCAGCCAGGCGCTGTTCGGCCCGGAGCGGCTCAAGGCCATGAAGCAGGGCGCCTGGCTGGTGAACACCGCGCGCGGCGCGATCGTCGACCGCGACGCGCTGGTCGAGGCGATCGAGTCCGGTCACCTCGCGGGCTACGCGGGCGACACCTGGTACCCGCAGCCCGCCCCGGCCGACCACCCGTGGCGCTCGCTGCCCGAGGGCTCCGAGGCCATGACCATCCACTGCTCGGGGATGACCCGGGAGGCGCAGGACAAGATCGCCGAGGGCGTGCACGAGATGCTCGAGGCGCACCTCGCCGGCCGCCCGATGCCCGACGACTTCGTCGTCGTCGACCCCTCCGCCTGAGCCCGCACCCGTCGCAGCACCGACCCCGCACAATCCACCGCGAGGAGACACCGCATGAAGGCACTCACCTGGCAGGGACAGAACGACGTCCGCGTGCAGGAGGTCCCGGACCCCACGATCCAGGCGCCGACCGACGCGATCGTGCGCATCACCAGCACCGCGATCTGCGGCTCCGACCTGCACCTCTACGAGGTGCTCGGGCCGTTCCTGGACAAGGGCGACATCCTCGGCCACGAGCCGATGGGCGTCGTCGAGGAGGTCGGGTCCGAGACCGGTGACCTCAAGGTCGGCGACCGCGTCGTCATCCCGTTCAACATCTCCTGCGGGCACTGCTGGATGTGCCAGCAGGGGTACATGGCCCAGTGCGAGACCACGCAGAACCGCGACCAGGGGATGGGTGCCTCGCTCTTCGGCTACACGAAGCTCTACGGCCAGGTGCCGGGCGGGCAGGCCGAGTACCTGCGCGTGCCGCAGGCGCAGTTCGGGCCGATCGTGGTGCCCGAGGGGCCGCCCGACGAGCGCTTCCTCTACCTGTCCGACGTGCTGCCGACCGCATGGCAGGCCGTGGCGTACGCCGACATCCCCAAGGGCGGCAGCGTCGTGGTCACCGCGGTGGGCGGTGGTCCCGACAACCACACGATCGCCATCAACGGCTCACCGGTGACGGGCTGGCACAAGAACATCCAGGGCTCGCTGTTCGGCGGGGCCAACCCCCTGTACGACATGCCGCGGCTGCTGGGACTGTGGCGGGCCGGCCAGCTCAAGCTCGAGGAGCTCATCACCAACCGCTATCGCCTGGACGAGATCAACCAGGGCT
>NZ_JBVPVA010000875.1:0-3858 GCF_055612215.1 Actinomycetospora sp.
CGCAAGGTCGCCGACGCGGCCGCCGCCCGGGAGGCCGCCGCCCGCGCCCCGAAGTTCGTGCGGCCGGCGCAGGGCACCTTCACCTCCGGGTTCGGCGCCCGGTGGGGCACCTCCCACAAGGGCGTCGACATCGCGAACGCCATCGGCACCCCGATCGTCTCGGTCGCCGACGGCACCGTCATCGAGTCCGGCCCGGCCAGCGGGTTCGGCATGTGGGTCCGCGTGCAGCTCACCGACGGCACGATCAACGTCTACGGCCACGTCAACCGCTCCTACGTCACCGAGGGCCAGAAGGTGCGGGCCGGCGAGCAGATCGCCGAGATCGGCAACCGCGGCGAGTCCACCGGGCCGCACCTGCACTTCGAGGTGTGGACGCCGGGCGGCACCAAGATCAACCCGCTGCCCTGGCTCGCGTCGCGGGGCATCTCGCTGGGCGCCGAGAAGGACTAGCCCGTCGCCCCATGACCAGGGGCACACGGCGCAGCTCGGCCGGCGTCCGCACCTGCGTGACGTGCCCCTCGCTGGCTGGGGCACCCGCCGCCCGGCGACCAGGGGCACACGGCGCAGCTCGGACGGCGTCTGCACCTGCGTGACGTGCCCCTCGTCCCGGCGGGCGGACCGGGCACCGGCGGCGCAGGCTGGTCCCCGGAGACCCGCAGCCGCCGGAAGGACCGCCCTGAGCGCCGCCGAGGACACCCGCCCGACCCACCTCGCGGGGCACTACGCCCCCGTGCCCGACGAGATGGACGCCGTCGACCTCCCCGTCGAGGGCGCCCTGCCGCCCGAGCTGGACGGCCGGTACGTGCGCAATGGCCCGAACCCGCTGCCCGGCGACGACCCGGGGCACTGGTTCCGCGGCCACGGGATGCTCCACGGCGTGCGGCTGCAGGCCGGCCGCGCCACCTGGTACCGCAACCGCTGGGTCCGCACCGGCGCCCTCGCGGGGCGGCGGTTCCTGACGTGGCGCGGGGTCGACCTCACCGCGGTCCCGGCCAACACCCACGTCATCGAGCACGGCGGGCGCCTCCTCGCCCTGGTCGAGCAGGGACTGCCCTACGAGGTCGACCGCGAGCTGGACACCGTCGGGCCCTGCGACTTCGGCGGCCGGCTGCGCACCGCGATGACCGCGCACCCGAAGACCGACCCGGACACCGGCGAGCTGCACTTCTACGGCTACTCCCCGGTCCCGCCCTACCTGACCTACCACCGGGTCTCCGCCGCGGGCGAGCTCGTCGTGAGCCGACGGGTCAAGGTCCGGCGCCCGACGCTGATGCACGACGCCGCGATCACCGCCCGGCACGTGGTCTGGCTCGACCTGCCGCTGACGTTCTCGCTGCGCCGGATGGTGACCGGCTTCCCCTTCGGCTGGGACGACTCCTACGGCGCGCGCCTCGGCGTGATGCGCCACGACGACCCGACGGCGACGGTGCGCTGGTTCGAGATCGACCCCTGCTACGTCTTCCACGTCGGGACCGCCCACGAGGACGCGACCGGGCGGATCGTGCTCGACGGCGCCCGCTACACCGCCGCGGACATGGCGGCGTCCTGGTCCGGACGACGGCGCCGGGCGGCCGGCGGGGCCGCGGGCGCGGACCCGGCCGGCGAGGCCGCCGCGCTCGGCGTCTCGCGGATGCACCGGTGGACGCTCGACCCGGCCACCGGCGCGGTCTCCGAGGCCCCGCTGCACGACCGGCCCGTGGAGTTCCCGACGGTGGACCCGGCGCGGGTCGGGCGCGCGGCGCGCTACCGCTACGCCGTGACCTCGACCGACCGCGCCAACGCGATCGTGCGGCTGGACCTCGGCACGGGGAACACCACCGCCCTCGAGCTCGGCCCGGACGTCAAGGCCGGCGAGGCGGTGTTCGTCCCCTCGCCGCGCCCGGACCGGGCCGAGGACGAGGGGTGGCTGCTGTCGATCACGACCCGCGCCGACGGCACCGCGTCCCGCCTGCTCGTCCTCGACGCGGCCGACGTCACCCGGCCGGTGGCCGCGGTGACCCTGCCCCGCGGGGTGCCGACGGGCTTCCACGGCTCGTGGCTCCCGGAGCCCGCCGCGTTGTGAGCGGGGCGCGTCAGGCGCTGCGCACCAGGTCGCGGGCCCGGGCGATGCGCGGGGGCATCGGCGGGTCGGGGAGCAGCGACGTCGCGCCCCGCACCAGGCGCAGCGCCACCGTGGTGGCGGCGTCGGTCGTGGGCAGGCCGGGCAGGCCGTAGAGCCGCCGGGCCCAGCGGGGCAGCGTGCCGAACGCGAGGCCCGCGATCGTGGACAGGGCGATGGCGGCCGACGCCGGCGCGTGCGGCTGCGGGGTCAGCAGGCCGCCGACGCCGAGCCGGGCCTCGTCGCACAGGCGCAGGCCGGGCCGGACGCGGTCGAAGTACGCGGCCATCGCGCGCCGCGACGACGGGACGATCGCCGGGTCGAGGCCCACGACCTGCGCGGCCCGGACGCTCTCGGCGAGGTAGGCGTCGGCACCGGCGTCGTCGAGGACGCCGGCCCGGCGGGCGACGTCGACGTAGGAGTCGATCTCGCACGCGTGCACCCAGAGCAGGTTGTCGGGCAGGTCGAGGCGGAAGTCGTGGCCGGTGTCGGGGTCGAAGCCGCGCAACGCCGCGTGCAGGCGCCGGACGCGGCCCCCGGCGGCCTCGATCTCGGCCGTGCTGCCGAACGTGCGGGTGCCGACGAACTCGACGGTGCGCTGGAAGCGGGGCCACGCCTTCTTCGGGTCGAACAGCGCGGAGTTCTGGTAGGTCCCGCGCATCACCCGCGGGTGCAGCGACTGCAGCAGCAGCGCACGCATCCCCGCGATCCAGAGGACGGGCTCGAGGTGGACCCGCCAGGTCACCGAGTCGGGCCCGAACAGTCCGTCGTCGTGCAGGTCGTCGCTCGTGTCCACACCGCTCCCGGGTCGTCTTCTCCGACGGGCGGCTCCTGGTCGACCGCGTACTCCCAGGGCTACCCGCGGGCAAACGGCCCGGCAACCGGAGCGGCTCAGAGCTGGCGGGTGCTCAGAGCTTCTGCATGGGCACGCCGCCGATGAGCATGAGCCGCACGGTGCCCGACGAGCCGAAGTCGATGGTCGCCGTCGCCTTCGATCCGACGCCGTCGACGACGGTCACCAGGCCGAGCCCGTACTTGTCGTGGCTCACGCGGTCACCGACCTCGAGGTGCAGGGTCGGCCCGCTCAACCCCGGCGACCGCATGGGCGAGGGCCGGGAACGGGCGCCGGTGAGGTCGCGTCCCCAGGTGCGGCCCGACCCGAAGCTCGTCGACGCGCTCGGCGCGGAGCGCTCGGGCCCGCTGCGCCGCCAGTCGACGACGTCGGCGGGCAGCTCGTCGAGGAACCGCGACGGCGGGTTGGCCTGCGGCTGACCGAAGGCCGAGCGCATCAACGCGCGCGAGACGTAGAGCCGCTGCTGGGCGCGGGTGATCCCGACGTAGGCCAGGCGCCGCTCCTCGGAGAGCTCGGTCGGGTCGGCGAGGGCGCGCTGGTGGGGGAACACGCCGTCCTCCCAGCCGGTGAGGAACACGACCGGGAACTCCAGGCCCTTCGCGGTGTGCAGCGTCATGAGGGTGACCACGCCGTCGCCGCCGTCGGGGATCGAGTCGGCGTCGGCGACCAGCGACACCCGCTCGAGGAAGGCCTCGTGGGAGCCGGGGTCGGTCGCGTCGTCGGCGGCGACCACCCCCGCGGGCACCTCGGCCGCGCCGTCGGCCTGGGCCGCCTCGGCCACCGCGGCGTTCGCCCGCGCGTCGCCCACGAACTAGCGGGCGACGCTGACCAGCTCGGTGAGGTTCTCCAGCCGGGACTGCTCCTGCGTGTCCTCGGTGTTCTCCAGCTCGGCGCGGTACTTCGACAT
>NZ_JBVPVA010001040.1:0-10785 GCF_055612215.1 Actinomycetospora sp.
GTCGTAGACGTTCCCGCCGCTGGGGACGGTGTCGACGTCCCCGGGGAGCACGGCGTGGACGGTCACAGCGGGCGCTCGTACCCCGCCCGCGCGACGTGCGACTCGTGCAGCTCCACCGCGATCGTCGCGATCCCGCGGGCGCCCTCGCCGAGGTCGCCGGCGTGGATGCGTTCGGCGAGCCGGTCGGCGATCACCTGCGCGAGGAACTCCGTCGTCGTGTTCAGCCCGGCGAAGGCGGGCTCGTCGTCGAGGTTGCGGTAGCGCAGGGCGTCGAGGACGCCGCCGAGCGCGGTCGTCGCCCGGCCGATGTCGACGACGATGTGGTCGGCGTCCAGGTCGGGCCGCCGGAACGTGGCGTCGACGACGAACGTGGCGCCGTGCAGCGCCTGCGCGGGCCCGAACACCTCGCCGGTGAAGCTGTGGGCGACCATCACGTGGTCGCGGACGGTCACCGAGAACATCGTGGGCCTCCTGTACTCCGGGCTCCGGGCAGTCGATCACGGACGCGGGGCCCTCAGCGGCCCAGCAGGTCCGCCACCCGCAGCAGCGCCGACAGCCGCGCCGGGATCTCCTCGGGCACGATCGGACTCGTCCCCTGCAGTGTGTAGAGAGTGTCGCCCTGGATGGTCCAGGTCGGTGCGCGACCGGCGGCGTGCTCGTCGGCGAGCATCGGACCGACGAGCGACCGGGCGACGTCGGGGTCGGTCGCCACGATCTCGAACTTCTCGTCGAACGGCCCGTGCCCCAGGGTCAGGTCGACGGTCCTGGGGGCGAACAGCTTCCGCTGGATTCCGCCGAGCAGGGCATTGATCGGGTCCGAGGCGGCGCCGATCCCTCCCAGCACCGTGGTGACCGTGCTCCAGCCGCCGCTGCCGCTGCGTAGCTTGACCGTCATCCGCGGGGTCGGACTGCACGGCCGCCCTGTCGTCCCTCCGGTCCACACGCCCCCTCCTGCCGCTGCGTCGTCACGGACGAGGCCCGATCCTGTAGTTGATCCACGGGCTGCGTATGCAGTACGGACGTACTGAATCTGCCGGTGCGGTGCCCTCGGCATGATCAACCGCCTAGCGAACTCCCAGGCGCATCCCGACCCGGATCAGTAGTCCACCCGCACGGCCAGCCCGGGACCACCCTCGGAGAGCCGCAGCATCGTCGCCGGCAGCTCCCCGAACGGCACCGCCTCACCGATCAGCGCGTCGAACCGCGGGTCGGCGAGCAGGCGCAGCGCCAGCGCCATCCGGTCGGCGTAGGTCCACCGCGCCTGCCGCGCCGGGGACACCCGCCCGACCTGACTGGCCCGGATCGCGAGCCGGCCGGAGTGGAAGCCCTCGCCCAGCGGCACGCGCGGGACACGGTCGCCGTACCAGGACAGCTCCACGACCTCCCCCTCGAGGCCGAGCAGCTCCAGGGACCGCGCGAGCCCCGCCTCGGTCGCGCTGGCGTGGACCACGAGGTCGCAGCCGCCCGTCGCGTCCTCGGGGAGCGCGAACCCGACGCCGAGGGCCGCGGCCAGCGCCGCCCGGCCGGGGTCGACGTCGACCAGCTCCACCCGCACGCCCGGGATGCCGGCGAGCAGCGCGGCCACCGCGCCGCCGACCATCCCCGCGCCGACCACGGCGATCCGGTCCCCGACGCGCGGCGCGGCGTCCCACAGCGCGTTGACGGCGGTCTCGACGGTCCCGGCGAGCACCGCCCGCGTCGCCGGGACGCCCTCGGGCAGCACCGACACCGCGGTGGCCGGCACCACGAAGCGGTCCTGGTGCGGGTGCAGGCAGAACACGTCGCGCCCGCGCAGGGCCGCCGGGCCCGCCTCGACGGTCCCCACCGCGAGGTAGCCGTAGATCACCGGGCCGGGGAACTCGCCGACCTGGTACGGGGCCCGCATGACGGCGTGCTGGCTGGCCGGCACCCCGCCGCGGAACACCAGGAGCTCCGTCCCCCGGCTGATCGCGCTGTGGCGGGTGGCGACGACGACGTCGTCGGGGCCCGGTTCGGGGAGCTCGACGTCCACGAGGGCGCCGTGGCCGGGCTCGAGTACCCGGTAGGCGCGGGCGGTCCGCTCCACGCGCCCTCCTTCACGATCCTCCGATGGCCGCGGGTGACGATAGGGGCATGGTCCGGCCCGACGCGACGCTCGCGCGCCCCCCGGTGTGGATCACCGTGGCCGTGTCCGCGGTCGTCGCCGTCGGGCTCTTCGCGCTGCTCGGACCGGTCGGTCTCGGGGCAGCCGGGTGGGCCGGCGGCGGGACGTTCCTCGCGCTCGCCGCGGCGCTGGTCGCCCGGGCGGCGCGGCAGGCCGGCGCGGCCACGCTCGGGCCCGCCGGCACGGTGACCGCGCTGCGGACCGTGCTGACCGGCGGGGTGGCGGCGCTCGTCGTCGAGGATCTCGCCAGTCCGGGGGCCGTCGCCCCGGCGCCGCTGGTCGCGCTCGCCGTCGTGGCGCTCGTCCTGGACGGGGTCGACGGGCTGGTCGCCCGGCGCACCCGGACGGCCAGCGAGCTCGGCGCCCGCTTCGACTCCGAGATCGACGCCGCCCTGCTCGCGGTGCTCTCGGTGCACGTCGCCACCGACCTCGGCCTCTGGGTGCTCGGCGTCGGCGCGATGCGCTACGTCTTCGTGGCCGCCGGGTGGGCCCTGCCGTGGCTGCGGGGCGCGCTGCCGGTGCGCCGCTCGGCGAAGGTGGTCGCCGCGGCGCAGGGCGTGGCGCTCGTCGTGGCGAGCGCGGACGTCCTGCCCCGCCCGGCGGCGGTCGCGGTCGTCGGCGCGGCGCTCGCCGCACTGACGTGGTCGTTCGCGGTGTCCGTGCGCTGGCTCGCCCGGACGCGCATCCCCACGGCCCCGGGCGAGGGGAGGATCCGGTCGCTCTACCGGCCCGAGGGCTCCCCTCGCGCGTCGGAGGCGGGGGCGGGACGGGGACGGTGGCGCCGGGCCGCGGGCGCCGCCCTCACCGTCGCCGCGGTGCTCGTCCTCGGCCTCGTGCTCGTGGCCCCGCAGGACGGGAGCGGCCTGCTGCCGGAGCCGTACCTGCGCCTGCCCGTCGAGGGGGTCGCGGGGCTCGCCCTGCTCGTGCTCCTGCCCGCCCGTGCCCGCCGGCCCCTCGCGCTCGCGGCCGGCGCGCTGCTCGGGGTCTGGGCCGTGCTGACCGCGTTCGACATCGGCTTCGCCACCGTGCTCGCCCGGCCCTTCGACCCGGTGCTCGACCGGACGCTGGTCGCCGACGGCGCCGAGTTCGTGGGCAGCACCTACGGGTCGGAGGCGCAGGTGGCGGCGGTCGTCGGGGCGGTCGTCCTCGGGGTCGTGCTGCTGGTCGGCGCGGCGCTCGCGGCCCGCCGGGTCGTGACACGGGCCGCGGCACACCGCCGGGTGGTGCTGCGGGCGCTGGGCGTGCTCGCGTCGGTGTGGCTGGTGGCGGCCGTGGCGGGGACGACGACCGCCCCCGGCGTCCGGCTCGCCGCGGCGAGCGCCGCGGCCGGGGTGGCCGACCGGGCCGAGGGCACCGCGGCCTCCCTGCGCGACGCCGACGCCTTCGCCGCGCAGTCCCGCACCGACCCCTGGGCCGGCACGCCCCCGGCCGACCTGCTCACGGCACTGCGCGGCAAGGACGTCGTCCTCGCGATCGTCGAGAGCTACGGCCGCGCCGCGCTGACCGACCCGGGTCTCGCGCCGACCGTGACCCCGGTCCTCGACCGCGCCGACCGCGAGCTCCCCGCCGCCGGGTGGGGGGCCCGCAGCGGGTTCCTGACGTCGTCGGTGGTCGGGTCCGGCAGCTGGCTCGCCCACGCGACGCTGCTGTCCGGACTGCGGGTGGACAACCAGCAGCGGTACCTCACGCTCACCTCGAGCGACCGCTTCACGCTCTCCGCCGCGTTCCGCCGCGCCGGGTGGGACACCGCCGCGGTGCAGCCCGGCACCACCCGGGCCTGGCCCGAGGGCGCGTTCTACGGCTACGAGCGTGCCTACGACGTGCGCGACCTCGGCTACCGGGGCCCGTCGTTCGGCTGGGCCTCGATGCCCGACCAGTTCGTGCTCGACCGCGTCGACCGCCTCGAGCGCGACCGGCCCCGCCCGCGCCCGCCGATCATGGCCGAGGTCGACCTGGTCTCCAGCCACGCCCCGTGGACCCCGCTGCCGCACATGGTCGGGTGGGACCAGCTCGGCGACGGCTCGGTCTTCGCGGGCCAGCTGCCGGCCCCCGGCACCCCCGCGACGCCGCCCCGCACCGGCTACGCGACCTCGGTCGCCTACACCCTCGACGCCCTGACCTCGTGGGTGGCGCGCTCGGCCGACCCGGACCTCGTCGTGGTCGTCGTCGGCGACCACCAGCCCGCGCCGCTGGTCACCGGCCCCGGGGCGGGGCGCGACGTGCCGGTCTCGGTCCTCACCCGCGACCCGGCCGTCCTCGCGCGCACCGCGGGCTGGGGCTGGACCGACGGGCTGCGCCCCGACCCGGACGCCCCGACCTGGCCGATGGAGGCCTTCAGGGACCGCTTCCTGGCGGCGTTCTCGCCGCGGTGAGCCGTGTGAGCGCCGTCACATCCGCGCCGGGTAACAGCTCGGCAGGGTCCGGACGATATGCAAGGTGAACCCGGTGCCGTCAGACCCCCGACCTGACGGCCCGGGTTCGCTCATGTCCGGACCCGGTCGGGCCCCGCGCAGCGGCGAGCGCCCGAACCGGCCGTCCCCCGACGGCGGCCGGACCGGGCGCCCGTCCTCAGCCTAACGGGTGACACGCCGGGCCCGTCCGGACTGTGAGCGGCGCCGGGAGCGGCACCGCCCCCGCCCTCGACGTCCCCCGTCCCGAGCGGGCACGCTCCCGCGGGTGCGCGTCCTCGTGGCTCCCGACAAGTTCAAGGGTTCGCTGACGGCGGCGGACGTCGCCGCCGCGATCGCCCGGGGTCTCGCGACCCGGGGCCTGGACGCCGACCTGTGCCCCGTCGCCGACGGCGGGGACGGCACCGTCGCCGCCGCCGTCGCCGCGGGATTCACCCGCCGGCCGTGCACCGCGACCGGTCCCACCGGCCGCGCCGTCGACACCGCCTGGGCGCGCTCGGGGGAGACGGCCGTCGTCGAGCTCGCCGACGTGTGCGGCCTCGAACGCCTCCCCGGCGGCGTCCTGCACGCGGAGGAGGCGACGACGTACGGGCTGGGCGAGGTGCTGCGCGCCGCCCTCGACGACGGTGCCCGCCGCATCGTGCTCGGTCTCGGCGGTAGCGCCTCCACCGACGGCGCGGCCGGGCTCGCCCAGGCCCTCGGCGCCGTCCTGATCACCGCCGACGGCGCCGAGCTGCCCGCCGGGATCGGGGGCGGGCGGCTCGCCGAGGTCGCGCGGGTCGACCTCACCGGCCTCGTCGTGCCGCACGACGCGCGCGTCGAGGTGGCCTGCGACGTGGACAACCCGCTGCTCGGCCCGCACGGCGCCGCCGCGGTCTACGGGCCGCAGAAGGGTGCCGACGAGGCCGCGGTCGCCCGGCTCGACGCGGGCCTCGCGTCCTGGGCGCGCGTGCTCGGCGCGGCCACGGGGGCCCCGGGACGGGAGGCCGAGCCCGGCGCGGGCGCGGCCGGCGGCGTCGGCTACGGCGTGATGGCCCTGCTGGGGGCGCGGCTGCGCCCCGGGTTCGACCTGGTCGCCGAGCTGCTCGGGTTCGACGAGCGCCTCGCCGGGGCCGGCCTCGTCGTCACCGGCGAGGGCCGCCTCGACGCGCAGACGCTGCGGGGCAAGGGACCGGCAGGGGTCGCGGCGCGGGCGCGGGCCGCGGGGGTCCCGGTACTGGCGCTGGCCGGGTCGGTCGCCCTCGATCGGGCCGAGCTCGCCGGCGCGGGCTTCGGCGGCGCCGCGTCCCTGGCCGACCTCGAGCCCGACCTCGACCGCAGCCGGGCCCACGCCGCGGAGCTGCTGGAGCGCCTCGCCGCGACGGTCCCGCTGCCGACGCGGTGACCGTCACCTCCCGGGCGGCGCCACCCGGTAGATCGCCCCGGCCTGGTCGTCGCTGACGTAGAGCGCGCCGTCGGGCCCGGGCACCACCGCGACCGGGCGGCCCCACCGCGACCCGTCCGCGGCCTGGAAGCCCCCGACGAGGGTCTGCTGGTCACCGAGGCGGCCGTTCGACCACGGGAACCACGACACCTCCGGGGCCCGCGGCGCCGTCCGGTTCCACGACCCGTGCACCCCGACGACCGCACCCTCGCCCATCCCCGGGACGTTCGCGAATGTCAGGCCCAACGGGGCGGAGTGCGCGCCGAAGGTCTGCTCGATCGGCGCGAGCCGCGAGCAGTCGAGCTTCGACCCGTCGGCGTTCGTCTCGACGTCGCGGGTGTAGTCCAGGTCCGCCTTCTTCAGCGGGCTCAGGGGCGCGCCGGGCTGCGTGTCGGGCTCCGGGTTGCAGAACGGCCACCCGAGGTCGCGGCCCGGGGTGAGCGCGGCCAGCTCCTCCGGGGGGTGGTCGTTGACGTACTGCGGCATCACCTGGCCGTACGCGTCCCCGTCGCCGCCGTAGGGCTGGTGGTACGGGTACCGGATGTTGTCGCGGTTGTTCACCGCGGTCCACACGCGGCCGTCGGGCCCGACGGCGAGGCCGGTGCCGTTGCGCACGCCGCGCGCGAACGCCTCCGGGGTGCCCCCACCCGGCGGCACGCGCAGGATCGAGGCGCGCTGCGGGTCCGCGTCGCGGTCCTGCGGCGAGATGTTCGCCGTGGAGCCGACCGAGACGTAGAGCGACTTGTCGGGCCCGACGACGACGGTCTTGAGGGCGTGCGCGTACGCCCCGCGCAGGTCCGGGCTCTTGGCGTCGGGGAGGTTCGGCACCACGACCTTCGGGCTCGTCGCCCGGCCGCCGGCGTAGGCGTACGAGGACACCTGGTCGCTCTCGGCGACGTAGAGCGTCGAGCCGTCGAACGCGAGCCCGTGGGGCTGGGTGAGGCCCGAGAGCAGCGTCGACTGCGCCGGCGGCGCGCCGTTCGCGCCCGGCACGAGCCGCGTCACCGAGCCGTTCTCCGGGACCGACACCAGCAACGACCCGTCGGGAGCCCAGGCCTCGAGCCGGGCACTCGGGACGCGCGCCCACACCGACGCCGTCCACCCCGACGGGACCTGCACGGAGCGGGCGGTGTCGAAGGGCGCGTCGCCCATCCCGGGCCCGACGGTCACCGGCGTCGGGACCAGGCCCGCGGTGGTGGCCGAGGTCGGGGCACCGTTCGCGCCCGTCCCGGGCGCCGCGTTCGCGGCGGGCGGCCCCCCGGCCTCGGCGGAACAGGCGGGTACGAGGAGCAGGAGCGCGGCGATCCCGGCGAGGACGAACCGGGCGGGGCGGTGTCGAGCGGTCATGTCGGTCATGGCCACCCCAGCCTGGCGGGCCCCGTCGCGACGCACCACTCGGGGGTCGTGAGCACACCTGCACGGGGCCCGGACGTCCGTACGATCGCGGACCGGGAGGAGCCACCATGACCAGCACCACCAGCAGGACCGACCCGGCACACCCGCCGGTGCCCGAGGGGCCCCACCGCCCGCCGGGCACGGTCCCGCCGGCGCGCTTCCGGCCCCGCTTCCACTACGAGCTCATCACCTGCGGGCTGCGCGGCCACGAGCTGCTCGGCACCGACGCCGCCGCGCTGACTTCCGACGACGCGGGGTTCGACCCGGCGGTCGTGGTCCGCGAGACCGGGGGCCCCGACGGTGGGACGCTGCGCTGGCACCGGTGCCTGCGCTGCGACTCCTGGATCCCGCTCGCCCCGCCCACCGCCCCGACCAGCGCGACGCTGCCCACGCGCGCCGAGGTCGACCTGCCGCTGCGGGGCCGGGCCCTGCGCGACCGGTTCGTGCTGCGGCTCATCGCGATCGACCGGGTGATCCACTTCATCGGGCTCGCGCTCGTCGCGGTGGCGATCTTCGTCTTCCTCGCCGACCGCGACGTCCTGCGCACCCCGTTCTTCGCGGTGCTCGCCACCCTGCGCAACACCGTCGGGATCGGCGACGGCGACGACGGGGTGGTCGGCGAGCTCACCCGGGCGTTCTCGGCGAGCGCCACGACCGTCGTGCTCATCGGGGTGGTCGTCGCGGCCTACGCCGTGCTCGAGGGGGTCGAGGCGATCGGGCTGTGGCGGGCACGACGGTGGGCGGAGTACCTCACCCTGGTCGCCACCACCGTCCTGCTCGTCCCCGAGATCTACGAGCTGACCGGCCGGATCACCGTCACCAAGGTGCTGGCGCTGATCATCAACCTCGCCGTCATCGCCTACCTGCTGTTCGCGAAGCGGCTCTTCGGGCTGCGCGGGGGAGGCGCGGCCGAGGAGGCGGCCCGGGCCCGGGACCAGGGCTGGGACGCCCTGGTGCGCACCGCGCCCCGCCCCTGACCGGGAGCGTCCCGACCCGCTCCCTAGGGCTCGCGGGCGAGCCGGTAGGCGTCCGCGTCCGGCCCGGGCCGGGAGCCCCACGGCGACTCGGTCCACGTCGCCAACCACCGCGGCGAGGCCACGACCGGGAGCAGGCCCTCCCACGACTCGGTCATCCGCGCCCAGAAGTCGTCCGGCCCGTCGGCGAGCGCGTAGTTGCCGGTCGCGATGGCGACGGCGGCGCGGGCCGTTCGCCGGGCGTCGACGCCGGCCACGAGCAGGCCCATGTCGGACGCCTCGGTCAGCAGCTCGGCGGTCGTGGACTCCCAGCGCTCGAACCAGGGTCCCCGCAACGGCAGCAGCTCGGGGTCCTCCAGGGCCTGGGTGGCGCCCCGCACGATCGAGTCGTACATCCACCGCGCCACGAAGGCGTCTGTCTCGACCAGCAGCCGCCAGAGTGGATCGAGCCCACGGTCCTGGATCTGTGCGGCCACCGCGGCCCACGATCGCTCCACCTCGGTGACCAGCGCCTCCGCGAGCGCGTACTTGTTCCGGAAGTGGAAGTAGAGCGCGCCCTTGGTCAGTCCGGCGGCGGTGAGGATGTCGGAGATCGCCGCTCCGTGGTAGCCGTCCTCGCAGAACAACCGCGCCGCGGCGAGCAGGAGGCGGCGTCGGGTGCGGCGGGTCCGTCCCACGAACTCGTCGTCCGCCCAGCACGACGTCGGGGCCACGAGCGCGGACGCCGACACGGGCGTGACGGGGGGCGTCACGCGGCCATCGTACGACTCCGGATGATCATGCTCGGACGCCGTCGGGCACGGGCGGGATCATGCCGGTGGCGCGGGCGGGCGCACGAGCCCGTGACGGGGGCCGGACGTGGCCGTGCCCGTGGTCCTGCGCGGCGGACGGGACCGGGCCCCCGTGAAGGACAGCATCGTGGCGACGGCCGGCTCGTCGCCGCCCTCGCGCCACCAGCGGTCGACCTCGTCGAAGATCGGCGTCGCCGGGGACGTGGGGGAGACGGTCGTCACGGTCCCGACGGTGCCAGCCCGGGGCCCGCCCGTCCCGGTCCCGCCGGACCTCTCACCCGGGTGGGGCGCCCGATCCACCCGGTCGGGAAGACCGCCCCGCGCCGACGGTGTTGGCCCGGCATGCGCGCAGTCGGAGTGATGGAGTTCGGAGGGCCCGAGGCCCTCGAGATCGTGGAGCTGACCGACCCGGTCCCCGGGCCCGGACAGGTGCTGGTGGACGTCGCGGCCGCCGCGGTGAACCCCACCGACACCGGCATCCGCAACGGCGCCCGGGCCGAGGCGCTGCGTCGCGACCCGCCGCCCTACGTGCCCGGCATGGACGTGGCCGGCACCGTCGCCGCCCTGGGCGAGGGCACCGACGACGCGGGCCTCGCGGTCGGGGACCGGGTCATGGGCATCGTCGTCCCGTCCGGCTCCCACGGCGGCTACTCCTCCCTGATCGCGCTCCCGGTCGGCTCCGTCGTGCCCGCCCCCGCCGGCACCACGCACGCGCAGGCGGCGACGCTGCCGATGAACGGGCTGACCGCCCGGCGCGCACTCGACCTGCTCGACCTGGCCGAGGGCGCCACGCTCGCCGTCACCGGGGCGGCCGGGGCCTTCGGCGGGTACGTCGTGGCGCTGGCCCACGCCGAGGGCCTGCGCGTGGTCGCGGACGCGGCGGCCGCCGACGAGGACCTGGTGCGGAGCCTGGGCGCCGACGTCGTCGTGCGGCGCGGTGACGACGTGGCGGACCGTATCCGCGAGGCCGTGCCCGAGGGCGTCGCCGGGATCGCCGACGGGAGCGTGCAGGGCGACCTGCTGGTCCCGGCCCTCGCCGACGGCGGCCGCGTCGCCACGGTGCGCGGCTACGCCGGGCCCGAGGGCGGCAGCGGGCGCGGGATCACCTGGCACCCGGTCTTCGTGCGCGACTACGCGGAGAACCGGGCGGCCCTCGACCGGCTGCGCGAGCAGGCCGAGAAGGGGGTGCTCACGCTGCGGGTCGCCGACGGGATCCCGGCCGAGCGGGCCGCCGAGGCACACGCGCGGTTCGAGGCCGGGGGCGTGCGCGGCCGCCTGGTGCTCGTCTTCTGAGCGAGCGGTCTCAGAGGGTCGGCAGGATCGCCACGACGAGCAGGGCCGCGACCGCGAGGGCCATCCCGACGACGGCGACCGCCCGGCGGACCGGGCCGCGCAGCCCCACACCGCCGAGCGTCAGGGCGACGACCGCGATGCCCAGGGCCACGTAGGTGTCCCAGGACATCGCCATCGAGCCGAACGCCAGCGGCCGCAGGCTCACCAGCACCGCGAGCACGCCGAGGATCACCGAGACGGCCGCGATCGTGTTGCCCGGCCGCGGGTCCTCGTCGTCGTCGGTCGGGTCCCAGGCGACGTGGGCGCCGGGGAACACGCCCTGCGGACCGGTCGGTGTGGGCCGGGGGCCGGGCACGTA
>NZ_JBVPVA010001044.1:0-2513 GCF_055612215.1 Actinomycetospora sp.
CGGCCCGGTCAGGAAGACCAGGCGGAACTTGCCGATCTGCACCTCGTCGCCGTTGGCGAGCACGGCGGTGTCCACCGGCTCGCGGTTGACGTAGGTGCCGTTGAGGCTGCCGACGTCGACGACGACGAACTCCGCGCCGTCGCGCCGGAACTCCGCGTGCCGGCGCGAGACCGTCACGTCGTCGAGGAAGATGTCGCTGTCGGGGTGCCGGCCCGCGCTCGTGGTGTCGCGGTCGAGCAGGAACCGCGATCCCGCGTTCGGCCCGCGCTTGACCACCAGCAGCGCGGACCCGGCGGGCAGGGAGTCGACGCCGGAGACGCCGCCCCCGCGGGTGTCCGCATCGGACTCGGCGAGGAAGTCGGCCCGGAAGACCGACGTCGTCTCACCCTGACGTTCGGGGGGGACAGGACCGCCTGTGCTCACCGTGCTCCTCCGTCGATGCTCGCCTGCTGCCACTGTCGTGCGGGTGCCACTGCCGTTCGGGGCCTCGCCGAGTCGAGCCCGGGGGTGGGTGCCACGTCCGTCGACACCCCCGGTCGGGGCACCGCGACGAGGTGGTGGTCACGGTACCGTGCGTCACCGTCGCGTCGTGTCTCGGTCCCGCCTCACCGCTCCCGCCCAGGTCGGGGCCGGGAGCGGGACTCACTCCCCGTCGATCAGGGCCTGGTAGGCCGCCGCGTCGAGGAGCTCGGACCGCGCGCCCGGGTCCGACGCCGTCATCTCGAACATCCAGCCCGAGCCGTACGGGTCGGAGTTGAGCTGCTCCGGGGTGTCGCCCAGCGAGTCGTTGATCCCGGTGATCTCCCCGGCGAGCGGGGCGTAGATCTCCGAGACCGACTTGGTGGACTCGACCTCGGCGATGGAGTCCCCCGCCGACACCGTGTCGCCGACGCTGGGCAGCTGGACGAAGACCACGTCCCCGAGCTGCTCCTGGGCGTAGTCGGTGATGCCGACCCGGACCGTCCCCTCGTCCTCCGCCGGGGCGACCCACTCGTGCTCGGCGGTGTACTGCAGACCCTCGGGGACCACGCTCGACTCCCTCGTGCTCGGTGTGCCGGTCGTCGACCGGTGATCGACTGGCGGAGGCGGCGAGCGTAGAGGGCGCCGCTCAGGAGGGGCAATCGAGCACCCGCGCCGGGGTGCGGACCAGCTGGGTGACGTAGAGCGCCCCGGAGTAGAGGTGCAGCGCGATGCCCCAGGCGGTGAAGGCGAGCGCGAACGGGCGCGCGGCGTCCGCGCCGGGCCAGTCCATCTGCGCGAGCAGCAGCAGCGGGAAGGCGTAGAGCAGGCAGAGCGTGGCCGCCTTGCCGACGTAGAGCACCGGGAAGGCGAGGTAGCCCCTGCGCCGCAGCAGTGGCAGCGCCGCCGAGACGACGACGTCGCGCCCGACGATGAGCACGACGACCCACCACGGGACGATGTCGCGGATCACGAACGCGACCAGCGCCGCCAGCGTGTAGGCGCGGTCGGCGAGCGGGTCGAGCGCCTCCCCCAGCTTGCTGTACTGGTCGAGCCAGCGGGCGAGCTTGCCGTCGAGCCAGTCGGTGATCCCCGAGATCACGAGCACGATCAGCGCCCAGCCGTCGGCCTGCGGCCCGATCAGCAGCCACAGGAACACCGGCACGCCGGCCAGGCGGAGCGCCGACAGCAGGTTGGGCACCGTCAGCCACCGCTCGGCGGCGATCTCGCGGATCGTCACGGGGTCATCCTGGCACCTTCCCGGCGGCCGCCGTGGCGCCTCGCTGCCGGCGGGCGGCAGCCGCCCTCAGCGCGCGGTCCAGCCCATGTCCATCGTCACCGGCGCCCCGGTGAACGTCCCGCCCGCCGGGGTGGTGAGGAAGGCGACGACGTCGGCGACCTCACTGGGCTCGATCAGCCGCTTGAGCGCGTGCGGGGTGAGGATCACGTCCTCGAGCACCCGGTCCTCGCTGATCCCGTGCACCTTCGCCTGGTCCGCGATCTGCTTCTCGACCAGCGGCGTGCGCACGTAGCCCGGGCACACCGCGGCGGCGGTGACGCCGTGGGGGGCGCCCTCGAGGGCGAGGGTCTTCACCAGACCCAGCACGCCGTGCTTGGCCGAGACGTAGCCGGCCTTGAAGGGGCTCGCGGCGAGGGCGTGCGCGGACGCGATCGGGATGAACCGCCCGCCGTCGGGCGCGGCGCACAGCGCCTCCCAGGCGTACTTCGCGAGCAGGAACGGCGAGGTGAGGAGCAGGGCGAGCAGGCGATCCCACTGCTCCTCGGGGAACTCCGCGATGGGAGCGACGTGCTGGAAGCCCGCGTTCGGGACGATCGCGTCGAGCCGCCCGTGCGCGGCGAGCGCCGCCTCGACCAGGCGTGCCGGAGCGCCGCCGTCGGTGAGGTCGGCGGTGAGGAAGTCGACCCGCTCGCATTCGCCGGCGAGCCGCTCGCCGCGACCGCCGTCGCGGCCGGTGGCGAGCACCGTGGCCCCCTCGCGGGACAGGCGACGCACGGTCTCGGCGCCGATCCCGGAGGTGCCCCCGGTGACAAGT
>NZ_JBVPVA010001140.1:0-4068 GCF_055612215.1 Actinomycetospora sp.
GGGCCCTCGTCCAACGACATGACGTGGGTGGCCAGGTGGCTGGTGGTGATCTCCCCGCGGGCGATGCGGTCGAGCAGCATGGGGACGTAGCGCTGGCCGTGCTGCTGGGCGCCGCGCAGGGTCAGGCCCTTGTTCATCAGCGCCCCGAGCGGGAACTTGTCGACCAGCCCGGCGAACACCCCCAGGGAGAACACCGATCCGCCCTTGCGGCAGGCCATGATCGCCTCACGGATCGCAGGGGGCCGGTCGTTCTCCAGGCGCAGCTGCTGCTTGACCTTGTCGTAGAGGTACTCCGGGCCGTAGGTGTGCGCCTCCTGGCCGACGGCCTCGATGCACACGTCGGGCCCTCGGCCGCCGGTGCGCTCGCGCAGCTCGGCACCCACGTCGGTGGCGCCGTAGTCCAGGGTCTCGGCGCCGACGTGCGTGGCGACCATGTCCAGCCGCTCGGACAGCCGGTCGATGACGATCACCTGCTCGGCGCCCAGCAGGATCGCCGCGCGGGCCGCCATCTGCCCGACCCCTCCGGCACCCCACACCGCGACCGTGTCGCCCGGTCCCACGCCGCCGAGGTGGGCGCCCATCCACCCGGTGGGGACCCCGTCGGAGGCGAACAGCGCGGAGAGGTCGTCGACCCCGTCGGGGATCGCGAACGCCCCGTGATCGGCGAACGGGACCCGGACGTACTCGGCGTGGCTGCCCATGAAGCCGCCCATCGCGTGGGAGTAGCCGAAGATGCCGCCAGGGTCCTGGCCCCACAGGCCCTGGGTGATGCCGGGGTTGGTGTTGGTGTTGTCGCACAGCGACCACAGGTCGTTGTCGCAGTACCAGCAGGACCCGCAGCCGATGAACGAGACCACCACCACCCGGTCCCCGACCTGGTGGTTGGTGACCTCCGGGCCGATCTCGACGATCTCCCCCATGAATTCGTGCCCGATCACGTCGCCGGCCTCCATGGCCGGGATGTAGCCGTCGAGCAGGTGCAGGTCCGATCCGCACGTGACGGTGTAGCCGACCTTGACGATCACGTCGTGGGCGTTCTGGATCCGCGGATCGGGGACGCGTTCGACGGCGAGCTTGTTGACGCCCTCCCAGCACAGTGCCTTCACAGTCGCCCCTCTCCCCACGCCCGCGCGGTGACCGCGCGCAGCACCTGTCCGGCCGGGCCGGGATGGCTCGATCCCGGGCGCGACGGTTCGACGACCTCCCCGCACTCGAGGATCGACTTGGTCTCGCGCAGGGCCGCACGCACCGATCGACGGAGCTCGGCCGAGCCCCCGTCGGACGCCGTCGGACGAGCGGCCAGCTCGGTGCCCTTGTCACCGGGCGCGGGGCGCACGGTCAGCTCGATCTCACCGCGCATGCGGCTCAACGGACCGGACCCGTCCACCTCGGTCCGGACGTCGTCGGGCTTCCGGTAGACCGTGACCACCAGCCACCGACCCGGTCGGGCGGTCTCCTCGTGGGCGGGCTGGTCGGCCATCCCGACCAGCCCCCGGACGGCGTCGATCGCACGGTCGGCCAGCCTGGTCGGATCGACCACGACTCTGCTCATGTCTCCTCCTCTCGGGTGGCCGGCGCGGCGGTCCGCGCCGGCCGGGTCCGCGACGACGCGGCCCGCGGCCTCAGCCCGGCGCCCGGCGGCGGACCGCGTCGTACACGGTGAAGGCCCCGGTCGACGTGGCCCGGTCCAGGCCGACGCCGAGTGCCTCCGACGGGTTGCACAGCTCCACCCGGCACCCTTCGGCGAGCCGTCGGATGCGCACGCGGTCCAGCAACCGCGCCAGGCCGGGCTCGCAGGAGCGCACCTCGGACAGGTCGATGACGAGCTCGACGGCGCTCAGCTGGCGCACCAGCTGCTCGTCGAGCAGCGCCCGGAGCCGCTCGACGACCCCCACGTCGACGGCGCCGGCCAGAGCCAGCGCCAACCGGCCCGCGCCGAAGGAGCGGATCGCGATCACCGGCTCGTCCTCGCGCGCCGGCGTGGACGCCACCTCGGCCAGCACACCCAGCGTCGCCTCCAGGCGCCGCCGCTGCTCCTGCCCGATCGAGACCGTCACGACCGGACCGGCTCAGGCGCTCTGGCCCGGGTGCAGGACGACCTTGGTCCAGCCGTCCTCGCGGGCGTCGAAGTGCTTGTAAGCCTCCGGCCCCTGCTCGAGGGGCAGGTCGTGGGAGACGATCCACGACGGCTTGACCTTGTCCGTGGCGATCAGGTTGCGCAGGTGGCGGTTGTAGCGCTTGATCGGGGCCTGCCCGGTCCCCATCTGCTGACCTTTGAACCAGAAGTTGCCGAAGTCGAAGCGGGCCTTCCCGTGCTGGGCGAGCTCGTCGGGGCCACCGGGGTCCTGCGGGACGAACACCCCGACGGTGCCGATGCCGCCGGTGAACCGCACCGAGGACACCAGCTTGTTGAGGGTGTCGGCGTTGTCCTCGTGCCCCTGCGGGTCGTGGGCCTGGTAGCCGACGCACTCGCACCCGCGGTCCGCGCCCCGGCCCTTGGTGTGCTCCATGACCTGGTCGACCGGTGAGCCCTGCGAGTCGTCGATCGCGAGGGCGCCGATCTGCTCGGCCAGCCGGAGCCGGTCGGGGTGACGGTCGACCACCATCACCGTCGCGGCGCCCTTGGTGACGGCCGAGAGGGCGGCCATCTGTCCGACGGGGCCGCCGCCGAAGATGACGATGCTCTCCCCCGGCTTCAGGCCGGACATCTCCGTCGCGTGCCACCCGGTGGGGAAGATGTCGGAGAGCATGACGTAGTCGTCCTGCTTGTCCTGGGCGTCCTCGGGCAGGCGCAGGCACTGGAAGTCGCCCCACGGGACGCGCAGGTACTCGGCCTGCCCGCCGGGCCAGGGGCCCATGTCGGCGAACCCGTACGCGGCGCCGGCCAGACCCGGTTCGTTGGCGCGCAGGCAGTAGTTGGTCAGGCTGTGCTCGCAGTTCTCGCAGTGCCCGCAGCTGACGTTGAAGGGCGCGGAGACCATGTCCCCGACCGCGACCTTGTCGACGGCGTCACCGACCTCCACGACCTCACCGAGGTTCTCGTGGCCGAAGATGCGGCCCTCCTCGAAGTCGGTGCGCCCCTCGTACATGTGCAGGTCCGACCCGCAGATGTTCGTCGAGGTGATGCGCACCAGGACGTCGGTGGGCTTCTCGATGCGGGCGTCGGGCACGTCGTCGACGCTGACCTGCCGCGGGCCGTGGTAGACGAGGGCTTTCATGGTGGGTCCTTCCGTGGTGGGTGTGGTGACGTTCGACGGAGATCGACGGCGAGCCGTCAGCTCCGGGCGGGGACGGCGGCGAACTGCTCGACGACCGCGGCACAGAAGGCGGCCATGTCCTGAGGGCCCCGGCTGGTCGTGAACTGGCCGTCGACGCAGACCTCCTCGTCGACGACCTCCGCCCCGGCGTTGCGCAGGTCGGTGCGGATGCTGGGCCACGAGGTCAGCCGCTTCCCGCGGACGCAGTCGGCCTCGGCGAGCGTCCACGGGCCGTGGCAGATCGACGCGATCGGCTTCCCGGTCTCCACGAACGAACGCACGAAGGCGACCGCGTCGGGGTCGGTGCGCAGCTGATCGGGGTTCATCGTGCCGCCGGGCAGGAGCAGCGCGTCGTAGTCGTCGACCGAGGCGTCGCCCACCCGGCGGTCGACCGAGAACGAGCCGGCCGGGTCGAGGTCCATCTGCCGGGCGGCGATCTCGCCGTCGTGGATCGACAACAGCTCGGTGCGGGCGCCCGCCCCGTAGAGCGCGCCGCGCGGCGCTTCGAGCTCCACCCGCTCGACGCCGTCGGTAGCGAGGATCGCAACGGTGAGGCCGCGTAGGTCGTCTGCCATGGAGATCGCCTCTCGGGAGTGACATCAGGGATCGTTCGGGCCGAGGTATAGCCGCGAGGAAGACACCGGCAGACCGGCAACGGCGCATCCCGTGCGAGCGGGTCGACGCCGCGGAGACGATTCCGACCCGTCGGGTCGAAGAGTGGTCGGTATCGCGGGCGCCGACCGTCGGCCGGCCGCCGATCCCCGGTCCGGCGAGGTCGGCGTGGTCCGTGCCGGTGCCCGGGGACGGCTCG
>NZ_JBVPVA010000167.1:0-1619 GCF_055612215.1 Actinomycetospora sp.
GGCAGCTCCTCGAGATGTACGGCGCGAAGATCATCTTCTCGCCCGCGGCGGGCGGGTCGAACCAGGCCGTGGCCACCGCCAAGGAGATCGCCGCCGAGCACCCGGACTGGGTGATGCTCTACCAGTACGGCAACCCGGCCAACGCGCTCGCGCACTACGAGAGCACCGGCCCGGAGATCCTGCGCGACATGCCGACGATCACGCACTTCGTCGCCGGTCTCGGCACCACCGGGACGCTCATGGGCACCGGGCGCTACCTGCGCGAGCACAAGCCCGACTGCCAGATCGTCGCCGCCGAGCCGCGCTACGGCGAGCTGGTCTACGGCCTGCGCAACATCTCCGAGGGGTTCGTCCCCGAGCTCTACGACCCCGACGTGCTCACCGGGCGCTACTCGGTCGGTGCGCACGACGCGCTGCGGCGGACCCGCCAGCTCGTCGAGCAGGAGGGCATCTTCGCGGGCATCTCGACCGGCGGGATCCTGCACGCCGCGCTGGCCCAGGCCGAGAAGGCCGCGGGGGGCGACGCGGAGGCCGACATCGTGCTCGTCGTCTGCGACGGCGGGTGGAAGTACCTGTCCACCGGGGCCTACGCGGGGACGCTCGAGGAGGCCTCGGAGGGGCTCGAGGGCCAGCTCTGGGCCTGACCGATTCCTCACGCTCGCCCAGCGGGCCGGGCGTATCGTCGGGCGCGTGACCAGCCCCGGATCCACCGTCCCGGCGAAGCCCCGGGTGTTCCCGGCGCACCCGCTGCGCGCGGCGATCGGGATGCTGGTCTTCCTGGCGCTGCTGTGGGCGATCGAGGCGGTCGACCAGTTCGTGTTCGGCGGCTCGCTCGACCAGGACGGCATCGTCGCGCGGCAGGTCGACGGGCTCGACGGCATCCTGTGGGCGCCTCTCCTGCACGCCGGCTGGGCGCACCTGATCGCGAACTCGCTGCCGTTCTTCGTGCTCGGGTTCCTGGTGCTCGCGGGCGGGCTGGTGCAGTTCGTCGCGGTGACGGCGCTGGTGTGGCTGCTCGGCGGGTTCCTCACGTGGCTGACCGGCTTCGGCGTCACGGTCGGGGCGTCCGGGGTGATCTTCGGCTGGCTGGCCTTCCTGCTCTTCCGCGGCGTGTTCGCGCGCTCGGGACGTCAGATCGCGCTCGCCCTCGTCCTGCTGCTGGTCTACGGCGGGGTGCTGTGGGGCGTCCTGCCCGGCACGCCCGGCGTCTCGTGGCAGGCCCACCTGTTCGGGGCCCTCTCCGGGGTCCTCGCGGCGCGCCTCGTCGCCTCGGCCGACCGGCGAGGGAGGGCGGGCGACCCTCCCGGCGGTCCGGTGTCGCCCCATCCGATCGGGCCGTAAGGTGCCCGCGTGGAATTGATCGTCCTCGGGTGTTCCGGCAGTGGCGCCGGACCCACATCGCCCGCCTCGGGCTACCTCGTGCGCACCCGCGGGACGACGCTCGTGATGGACCTCGGCAACGGCACGTTCGGGACCCTGCAGCGCCACCTGGACCCGTTCGACCTCGACGCCGTCGTGCTCTCCCACCTGCACCCCGACCACTGCGCGGACGTCTCCGGACTCGTCGTGCACCGCCGCTACCACCCGGACGGGCCGGGCAAGGTGCTCCCGCTGCACGG
>NZ_JBVPVA010000267.1:0-2496 GCF_055612215.1 Actinomycetospora sp.
CGATCTGGATGTCGACGCCGTCGGCGATCATGGCCGGGTACGGGTAGACCACCGAAGCCTGGAACGCCGTAATCGCCTCGTCGCACCACGTCAGGTAGTGCCCGAAGAAGACCACGCCCTGCTGGTCGATCTCGGCGTACCGGGGCACGACCGGGAACGAGAAGCTCACGACGACCGCAGGCCCAGCGACTCGTCGGACCACTCGCCCTCGGGGGCGCCACCGCCGGCCGGGTCGGCACGCAGGTCGGTCTCCCGAGTCCGCAGCTCGACCCGACGGATCTTCCCCGAGATCGTCTTCGGGAGCTCCGCGAACTCCAGGCGCCGCACCCGCTTGTAGGCCGGGAGATGCTCGCGCGCGTACTCGAGGATCGCCCGCGCCGCCTTCTCCCCCGGTTCCCAGCCGCGCGCGAGCACGACGTAGGCCTTCGGCACGGCCAGGCGCAGCGCGTCGGGCGAGGGCACGACGGCGGCCTCGGCGACGGCATCGTGCTCGAGCAGCACGCTCTCCAGCTCGAACGGCGAGATGCGGTAGTCGCTGGCCTTGAAGACGTCGTCCGAGCGGCCGACGTAGGTGATGTAGCCGTCCTCGTCGCGGGACCCGACGTCGCCGGTGTGGTAGTAGCCGCCGCGCATGACCTCGGCGTTGCGCTCGTCGTCGTCGGCGTAGCCCACCATCAGGCCCACCGGCCGCTTAGAAAGGTAGACGCAGATCTCGCCCTCCTCGCCCAACTCGCCCGAGACGGGGTCCACCAGCGCGATCTCGAAGCCCGGCAACGGCCGGCCCATCGAGCCGTCCTTGACCCGCTGCCCCGGCGTGTTCGCGATCTGCAGCGACGACTCGGTCTGGCCGAACCCGTCGCGGATCGTCAGGCCCCACGCGTCGCGGACCTGCTCGATGACCTCGGGGTTCAGCGGCTCGCCGGCGCCGACGAGCTCGCGCATCGGCACCTGCCACCGGCTCAGGTCGGCCTGGATCAGCATCCGCCAGACGGTCGGCGGCGCGCAGAACGTCGTCACGCCCTTGTCGACCAGCGTCTTGAGCATCGCGTCGGCGTCGAAGCGGCTGTAGTTGTAGATGAAGATCGTCGCCTCGGCGCACCACGGCGCGAAGACGTTCGACCACGCGTGCTTGGCCCAGCCGGGCGAGGAGATGTTGCAGTGGACGTCGCCGGGCTCGAGGCCGATCCAGTACATCGTCGAGAGGTGCCCGACGGGGTAGGAGACGTGCGTGTGCTGGACGAGCTTCGGCTTCGCCGTGGTGCCCGAGGTGAAGTAGAGGAGCAGCGTGTCGGAGGCCTTCGTCGCCCCGTCCGGCTCGAAGTCGGCCGAGGCGCCGTCCGCCTCGGCGAAGTCCAGCCAACCGTCGGGGGTCGAGGGGCCGACGGCGACGCGGGTGTAGTCGCCGGGCACGTCGGCGAACTTGTCGACGTCGGCGTCCCGGACGACGACGTGCTTCGCCGCGCCCCGGTCGATGCGGTCACGCAGGTCGGCGGCCCCGAGCATCGGCGTCGAAGGGATCAGCACCGCGCCCAGCTTCATCGCCGCGAGGATCGTGTCCCACAGCTCGACCTGGTTGGCCAGCATGAGGATGATCCGGTCGCCGCGCCGGACCCCGTGGGAGCGCAGCCAGTTCGCGACGCGGTTGGACCGCCGCGTCATCTCCGCGAACGAGTACTTCCCCTCGGTCCCGTCCTGCTCGACGATCCACAGCGCCGGCCGGTCGGCGGACGCCGGGTCCGCGCCGATGGCGTCGAAGTGCTCCAGCGCCCAGTTGAACTCGTCGAGCTCGGGCCACGCGAAGTCGCGTCGCGCCGCGTCGTAGTCGGTCTGCCGCTCGACGAGGAGGTCGCGGGCGGCGCGGAAGCGCTGGGCCGCAGGAGTGAGTTGCGACGACGACGTCGACACGGTGAGGGGCCTCCGAGCTGTCCTGGTCACGACGAAGGGCGGGCGTCCCGAGGTTCCTATCACCTCGGGCCACCCGCCCACAGCCGTCGGACCGGCCGGTCGCGCCCTGCTACTTGAACAGCTTGCGCAGGATCAGGAGCCCGATGAGGGCACCCGCTCCGATCACCGCGTACTTGATCTTCGGGTCGGCCCACTTCTCGGCCGCCATCTCCTTGCCCTGCTCGCTGAGCCGCTGCGGGCTCGCGCGCTCGGAGAGCTCGTCGAGCGCCCCGGCGAGGGCCTCGCGCGCCTGCTCGATCTCCCGCTCGATCGTGTCCGGGTCGCGTGCCACGGAGCCTCCCTCGTCCCTGTCCGGTCCGGCCCCGGTTGCCCGGTCGCCGCTCTGTCGTCGACGCAGCCCGTTGCCTGCTGCCGCCCATCGTGGCCGCATCGTCACGCGGTGTCCCTGCGGGCCCACGACGACGCGCCGCACGGTCGGCGATCACATGTCAGCGGTATCCTGCCCGCCCGTGGCCACCGATAACCGTCTGACCCCGGGTGACGCCGCCCCGGAGTTCTCCCTGACCTCCGACACGGGCGAGACGGTGTCGC
>NZ_JBVPVA010000295.1:0-18799 GCF_055612215.1 Actinomycetospora sp.
GCGCGCTCGTCGGCCTCCTCGCGGGTGCGACGGGCGGCCTGCTCGGCACTGGAGCGCATCTCCCGGGCCTCGTCCTGGGCGAGCCGCAGCATCCGCTGCAGCCGCTCGGACAGGCCCTCCATGGAGTCCGGCGGCGCCGCCAGCCGGTCGATCTGGGCGCGGAGCTCCTCGACGTGCGCGCGCGTGCGGTCGAGCGCCCGGGCGAGCTCGGAGGCCTGGGCCACGGCCGCGTCACGGTCGGCGGTGAGGATGCGCAGATCGGCCTCGACGCGGTCGAGGTGCTCCTCGACCTGGCCGCGGTCGTACCCGCGGCGGACGACGTCGAAGCCGGTGCCCAGAGGCAGCAGATCACGCTCTCCCGACGGCATCTCCCCAGGTTACTAGGGCCCTGTGCGACACGGCCACGGACGGGTGAGGAACACGCCGTCCCTCCCGGGATCGCCCCCGGTCACACGGGTGGTGAGTCCGGTCACCCGTCTGCCGCGCCCCCGGAACGCACGAACGGCCGGCCCCTCACCGTCGAAGGTGACGGACCGGCCGTCCGTGCCGTGGGGCCGGTGGGTCAGACGCCCCGGAAGCGGTTGATCTCCGTCAGGTGCTTCTCGCGGAGCTCGGGGTTGGTGACGCCGAGGCCCTCCTCGGGCGCGAGGCAGAGCACACCGACCTTGCCCTGGTGGCTGTTGTGGTGGACGTCGTTGGCCGCCTCGCCGGTCTCCTCCAGCGCGTACGTCTTCGACACCGTGGGGTGGATCTTCCCCTGGGCCACCAGCCGGTTGGCGAGGTAGGCCTCCTTGTAGTTCGCGAAGTGCGACCCGATGATCCGCTTGAGGTTCATCCACAGGTAGCGGTTGTCGTACTGGTGCATGAAGCCCGACGTCGAGGCGCAGGTGACGATCGTCCCGCCGCGCTTGGCGACGTAGACCGAGGCGCCGAAGGTCTCGCGGCCGGGGTGCTCGAAGACGATGTCGGGGTCGTCGCCGCCGGTCAGCTCACGGATCTTCGAGCCGAACCGCTTCCACTCGCGCGGGTCCTGGGTCTCGGGGTCCGACCAGAACTTGTAGCCCTCGGCGGAGCGGTCGATGATCAGCTCGGCGCCCATCCTGCGGCAGAGTTCGGCCTTCTCGGGCGAGGAGACGACACAGACCGGGGTGGCGCCGCCGTTGAGGGCGAACTGGGTGGCGTAGGAGCCGAGGCCCCCGGAGGCGCCCCAGATCAGCACGACGTCGCCCTGGGTCATGTTCGCGCCGTTGTGGCTCACGAGCTGGCGGTAGGCCGTCGAGTTCACGAGCCCGGGCGAGGCGGCCTCCTCCCACGTGAGGTGGTCCGGCTTGGGCATGAGCTGGTTGGTCTTGACCAGCGCGAGGTCGGCCAGGCCGCCGAAGTTGGTCTCGAAGCCCCAGATGCGCTGCTCGGGGTCCATCATCGTGTCGTCGTGGCCGGCGGGGCTCTCGAGCTCCACCGACAGGCAGTGCGCGACGACCTTGTCGCCGGGCTTCCACATCTGGACGCCGGCCCCGACCTTGAGCACGACGCCGGACAGGTCCGAGCCCACCACGTGGTAGGGCAGGTCGTGGCGCTTCGCCAGCTCGGAGATGCGCCCGTAGCGCTTCAGGAAGCCGAACGTGGAGACCGGCTCGAAGATCGAGGTCCACACGGTGTTGTAGTTGATGGCGCTGGCCATCACGGCGACCAGCGCCTCGCCGGGGGCGACCTCGGGCGTCGGCACCTCGTCGAGGTGCAGCGACTTGCGCGGGTCCTTCTCCTTGGCGGACATGCCGGCGAACATCTCGGCCTCGTCGGCGTGCACCGTGATGCCCCGGTAGGACTCGGGGACGGAGACGCCGTTCAGGGCGGCGGTGTCGTCGGCGAGGATGGCGTCGCGGATTTCGTGCACGGTCAGATGCCTCCGGGGGTGTCGGTTGGCGGAAGGCTACCGACGGGTAGGGACGGCGGAGAAGGTGGCTGTGACGGGTCTCAGTGGCCGGCGGCGGGTTGCACCAGCTCGACGAGCACCCCACCGGTGTCCTTGGGGTGCACGAAGTTGACCCGGGAGTCGGCCGTGCCGCGGCGCGCGTTCTCGTAGAGCAGGCGCACGCCCTTCTCGCGGAGTTTCGCGGCGGTGTCCTCGACGTCGGTGACCCGGTAGGCCACCTGCTGCAGGCCGGGGCCGTTGCGGTCGATGAACTTGGCGATCGTCGAGGACTCGTCCAGCGGCGCGAGCAGCTGGATCGCCGCCGCTCCGGAGGCGTCGCCCGGCGCGTGGAGCATCGCCTCGCGGACGCCCTGCTCCTCGTTGGTCTCGGTGTGCGTGGCCTCGAGGCCGAGGGTCTGCGCGTACCAGTCGATGGCCGCGTCGAGGTCGGGCACGGCGATGCCGACGTGGTCCACGGCCACGATGCCGACGCTCGAGTCCACCAGTGCAGTCATGCTTGGGACAGTAAGCGACTGAATCGAGACGCACAGCAGGTGACGGCCACCACCCCGACCTCGGACGGGTGAGCCCCTCCGGGCGGCCCGGTGGTGCGGCGCGGGATGCCAGGATCGCCCGCGTGGCGGCTGGCACGGACCTCGACGACCTCGTCGCGCGCGCCCGGGACGGCTCCCCGCGGGCGGTGGCCCGGCTGATCTCCCTCGTGGAGGACGGGGGCCCGCTCGTACGGGACCTCGCCGCCGCCCTGGCCCCGCACACGGGGCACGCGGTCGTCGTCGGGCTGACGGGGTCGCCCGGCGTCGGGAAGTCGACGACGACGTCGGCGCTGGTGTCCGCCCTGCGGGCCGACGACCGCCGGGTGGGCGTGCTGGCCGTCGACCCCAGTTCGCCGTTCTCGGGGGGCGCGCTGCTCGGCGACCGGGTCCGGATGAGCGAGCACGCCACCGACCCGGGGGTCTTCATCCGCTCCATGGCCACGCGCGGCCACCTCGGCGGGCTCGCGGCGGCGGCGCCCCAGGCGCTGCGGGTGCTCGACGCGGCGGGGTGCGACGTCGTGCTCGTCGAGACCGTGGGGGTCGGCCAGTCCGAGGTGGAGGTCGTGGCCCTGGCCGACACCACCGTGGTGCTGCTCGCACCCGGCATGGGCGACGGTGTGCAGGCGGCGAAGGCGGGCGTGCTGGAGATCGCCGACGTCTTCTGCGTCAACAAGGCCGACCGCGAGGGCGCCGACGCGACCGTGCGCGAGGTGCAGAACGCCATGGCGATGTCGCGGCGCGAGAGCGGTCCGGGCTGGCGGACCCCGGTGGTGCGGACGGTCGCCTCGGCAGGCGTGGGCGTCGACGAGCTGCTCGCCGCGATCGACGCCCACCGGGCGTGGACGGTGGCGCACGGGCGGGGCGACGAGGGCCGGCGGCGCCGGGCCCGCGCCGAGGTCGAGGCCATCGCGCTCGCCGACCTCCGGGCCCAGCTGCGCGCGGTCTCGGGCTCCGCGGCCCTGGACGCACTGGCCGGCGACGTGGCCCGTGGCGGGCTGGACCCGTTCGCGGCCGCGGACCGGCTGCGGGCGGCGGCCACCTCGTCCGGCGGCGAGGCCGGGGTTGACGGGGAATGACTCACCGCGTGTCGCTCCCGAGATGACGGTTGGTGAGTCGATAGCGTCGACCTCCGGTGGAGGGAGTCGACGATGCTGTGCTGGTGGGTGGTCGGGGTGCTGGCGCTCCTGGAGACGGCGGGCTTCGCGGGGCGCGTCCGGCGGCACCGGCGGCGGGGGTCGCACCGGGGTCGGGACCGCGCCGCGATGCGCGACTGGCCCGGGGACAAGCCCATGTGAACGCTTCTGGTCGTCCTGGCGACCGGAACCGTTCACATGGGCGGCAGCCCCAGGGTCGGCAGCGCGTCGGCGAGCCACGGGATGATGATCGTGACGGTGGGGACGACGACGAGCGCGACCGCGGCGAGGTAGGTCCCGGCCGAGAGGGCCCGGCCACCGCGCACGTGGGCGCGGACCCGGTCGCGGCGCATCAGGACGTCGCCGTGCTCGGTGCTCGTCCCGGTGCTCGACGCGAACGCGTCGAGTGCCCCGGCCATCGCCTCGTCGCCGTGGCGCCGCCGCCCGGCGTCGTCGGCGAGCATCTCCAGCAGCAGGGTCACGGCGTCGCGGGCCTCGCGGCTGCGGACCACCACGGGGAAGGCCTGGTGCAGCGCGGTGAAGGCCTCGCGGACGAGGTCGTGGCGCGCGGCGAGGTGGGCCTGCTCGTGGGCGACCACGGCGCGCAGCTCGTTCGGGCAGAGCGTGTCGAGCGCGGCCCCGGTGACCACCACCCGGCCCTCGCGCCCGACTCGGCCGGGCACGCAGTAGGCGAACGGGACCGCGCCGTCGAGCACGCGGAGCACGGTGCCGGAGCCGAGCGAGCCCAGGGCGTCGTTCTGCTCGGCGCGCGCGAGCAGGTCGACCATGTCGCGGTGGCGGGCCCGGCGCACCCGGGTCCGGACGGCGAGCAGCACCAGGACGCCCAGCAGGCGCGCGACGATCAGGCCGGCGAGGACCGCGGCGACCCCGACCGCGATCGCCAGGGGGAGCCCGGTGCGGTCCTGGGGGTGGGTGAGGACCCGCAGCAGCGCCTCCGGCGCGGCGAGGGCACTCCCGACCGCAGCGAGCACTGCGGCGACGGCGACGGCCTGCCACAGGACGATCGCGGCGCGGGGCACGGCACGGGGCCACCGGGCCCGGGCGAGCAGGGCAGGCACGGGCCCGGCGAGGACGAGGGCGAGCCCCGTCAACCACACCGACGCCATGACACGTCAGTGTGGCGCCCCGGTGCCCCTTCTCACGACTCGGGTGATCGCGGGGGCGGCGCGGTCGGCGTGTCGAGCGCCCGGCGCAGCGCCGCGGCCTCCTCCGGGCCCACGCGGTCGACGAACGCGACCAGCGCCGCGGTGCGGTCCTCGCCGACGTCGCCCAGCGCGTCGATCATGAGCTCCGCGGCCATCTGCTCGCGGCTCGACGTGGCGGCGTAGCGGTAGGCCTTGCCGTCGCGCTCCTGGCGGACCAGGCCTTTCTTGGCCAGTCGGCCCAGCACCGTCATGACGGTGGTGTAGGCGAGCTCGCGCTCCAGGTGGTCGTGCACGTCACGCACGGTGAGCGGCCCCTCGGCCGACCACAGCTGGGCCATGACCGCGCGTTCGAGCTCTCCGAGGGCCACGCAGGTGAGTGTACTGCGCGACACGGTGTGTCAACGAGCCCCGTCGTACTACGCTCAGTCGTAGGTACTACGACCTGTCGTACTTCCCGGGTCGTGGGCCCCGCCCGCGAAGGGAGGCGCGTCGTGACCGCACTGGAGCTCTCACGGCTGCAGTTCGCCGTCGTCACCGTCTACCACTACCTGTTCGTGCCGCTGTCGATCTCGCTCTCGGCGCTCACGGCCGGGCTGCAGACGGTGTGGTGGCGGCGGCGCCGGGCCGGGGTGGACGACCCGCGCCTCGGCCGCGTCACGATGCTCGTCGGGAAGCTGCTGATGGCGACGTTCGCGGTCGGCGTCGTCACGGGGCTGGTCCAGGAGTTCCAGTTCGGGCTCTCCTGGTCGGCCTTCGCGGAGTACTACGGCGACGTCTTCGGCCCGACGCTCGCGGTCGAGGGGATGCTCGCGTTCTTCCTCGAGGCGACCTTCCTCGGGCTGTGGTGGTTCGGCCGGGACCGGCTGCGGCCGCTGGTGCACCTCGCGACGATCTGGGTGGTCGCCGTCGGGACGCTGATCTCGGCCTACGTCATCCTCGCGGCCAACGCATTCATGCAGCACCCCGTCGGCGTGGCCCTCGACCCGGCGACCGGGCGCGCCCGGCTGGCCGACTTCGGCGCGCTGCTGACCAACGAGGTCGTGGTCGCGTCCTTCCCGCACACCATCGCGGGGGCGTTCATGGCCGGCGGGGCGCTGCTCCTCGTGATCGGGGTGTGGCGGCGGTGGCTCCCGAGTGCCAGCGAAGCGTCGACGCTTGCAGCCAGTGGCAGTGAAGCCGCTTCGTCGAGGCCCGACGAGGCGCCCACCTGGCGGCTCCTCGCCCGCGTCGGGGCGTGGACCACGCTCGTCGGGGGCGTCGCGGTGGCGCTGACCGGCGACGCACTGGGCAAGGTCATGACCGAGGTCCAGCCCATGAAGATGGCCGCGGCCGAGGCGCTCTACGAGACCACCTCGCGCGCCCCGTTCTCGGTCTTCGCCGTGCCGCTGCCCGGCCACACCCAGCCGGTCTCGCTCGACATCCCGTGGCTGCTCAGCGTCCTGGCGACCGGCGACCCCACGGCCACCGTGCAGGGCATCGACGACCTGCAGGCCCAGTACGTCGCGGCGTTCGGGCCCGGGGACTACACGCCCTGGATCCCGGTCGCCTACTGGACCTTCCGGCTCATGATCGGGTTCGGGGTGCTGGCGACGGCGGTCGCGGCGTGGGTGCTGTGGCGCACGCGGCGCGGCCGGGACCTGGAGCCGACGGGGCGCGGCTGGTTCGCGCTCGGCGACCGGTGGCTGGTGCGCTTCCTGCCCGTGATCCCGGCGCTGCCCGCGGCCGCCGCGACCGTCGGGTGGCTGTTCACCGAGACCGCGCGCCAGCCCTGGCTCGTCTTCGGGCTCTTCCGCACCGCCGACGGCGTCTCGCCGACGCTCACGCCCACCGAGCTGGGGCTCTCCCTCGCCGGGTTCGCGCTGGTCTACGGCGTGCTCGCGGTGGTCTGGGTGCGTCTGGTGCTCCACGTGTCCCGCGCGGACCTCGTGGACCTGCACCCCGATCCGGTCGAGGCGCCCGCGCCCGACCCCGTGCTCGAGCCCAGCTACTAGACAGGAGGCCGGTCATGGACCTCGCGACCATCTGGTTCGCCCTCGTGGTGCTGTGCTGGGTGCTCTTCGCCGTGCTCGAGGGCTTCGACTTCGGCGTCGGCGTGCTCGCCGGCGTCCTCGGACGCGACGACCACGAGCGCGGCGCCGCCATCCGCACCGTCGGGCCGGTCTGGGACGGCAACGAGGTGTGGCTGGTCGCCGCGATCGGGGTGACCTTCGCGGCGTTCCCCGTCTGGTACGCCGCGCTGCTCTCGGGGCTCTACCTGCCCATGGTCGGCCTGCTGCTGGCGCTCGCGGCGCGGGGGGTCGCCCTGGAGTTCCGCGGCAAGGTCGACTCCGCGGCGTGGCGGCGCCGCGCGGACGTCGTGCTCGGGGTGTCGTCGCTGCTGTCCGCCGCCGGCGTCGGCGCGGTGCTCGCGCTGGCGACGACGGGTCTCGCGCTCGGCCCGGGCGGGGCGGTGGCGGGCGACGGGATCGGCCGCTCGCTGGCGCCGCTGGTGTCCGCGCCGGCGCTGGTCGGGGCGCTGGTCGGGGTGCTCGCCGCGCTGCTGCAGGGCGCCGCGTTCCTCGGGCTGCGCACGACGGGCCCGGTGCGGGTCCGGGCGCGCCGCGTCGCGGTGCTGACGGCGGGGGCGCTCGCCGTCGTCGTCGCGGTGCTGGCCGGGGTCGCGGCGCCGGTCGCCGCACCGGTCGCGGCCCTGGCCGTCGTCGCCGGGGTGGCGGCCGCCCGTCGTCGGGAGGGGCTCGCGTTCGGCGCGGCCTCGCTGACGGTGCTGGGCGGGGTCGTCGCGGCCTTCGCCGCCCACGCACCCGTCGTGCTGCCCTCCACGCTCGGGCCGGCCTTCTCGCTGACCGTCGCCGGTGCCGCCGCGTCGCCCGCGGCGCTCGAGGTGATCACGGTCGCCGGGGTGCTCGTCCTGCCCGGCGTCGTGGCCTACCAGGCCTTCTCGTACTGGGTGTTCCGGCGGCGGGTGGCCAGTGGGCGGGAGGTGACGGCGTGACCGGGCCCGTCGACCCCCGCCTGCTGCGCCTCGCCCGCCCGGCGCTGCCGGGGCTCGCGGCCCAGGTGGCGCTCGGCGTCGTCGGGGCGGTGGCCGACGCCGCCGCCCTGGTGGCGGCCGGGCTGCTCGTCGCGGCGCTCGTGGACGGCTCGGCGCCGGACACCGCGCTGACCGCCCTGGCGGCGGCCCTCGTCGTGCGGGCGCTCGTCGCGGCGGTGGCGCCGCGCGTGGCGGCCGGGACCGCGGACCGTGTCGTCGAGCCGCTGCGCGAGCGGCTGCTCGACGCCCGTGACCCCGACGCCGAGCGGCGTGACCCGGGCGGGCGCCGGCGGCGCGAGCTCGCCTCGGGCGGGATCGACGACCTGCGGGCGTGGTTCACCGCCTACCTGCCCGCGCTGGTCCTCGCGGCGGTGCTGCCGCCGCTGGTGCTACTCGGGCTCGTGGTGGCCGATCCGACGTCGGCGCTGGTCGTGGTCCTCACGCTGCCGTTGCTGCCGGTGTTCGCGGCGCTGGTCGGGTGGGCGACGCGGGCCCGCGCGGCCCGCCAGTGGGCGGCGGGGGAGCGGCTGGCCGGCCACGTCCTCGACGTCGTCTCCGGCCTCGCGACGCTGCGGCTGTTCGGCCGCGCGCGCCGGCAGGTCGACGAGGTGGCCCGCGTCGGGGAGGCGCACCGCCGCGCGACCGGTTCGGTGCTGCGGGTGGCGTTCCTGTCCACGACGGCGCTGGACCTGGTCGCGACGGTCTCGGTCGGGCTCGTCGCGGTGTCGGCGGGTCTGCGGGTGGTCGACGGCTCGCTCGGGCTGGGGCCGGCGCTCGTCGCGATCCTGCTCGCGCCCGAGGCCTACCGGCCGATCCGCGAGGTGGGTGCGCGGTTCCACGACACGGCGCGGGTGTCGACGATCATGGACGGAGTCCATGTGAACGGAATCGGTCGCCCTGACGACGACGATCGTTCACATGGCGTCGGCCTCCGAGGCGTCCGCGTCCGCTACCCCGGCCGCCGCGGCGACGCGCTCGTGCTCGACCGGCTCGACGTCGGGCCCGGCGAGCTCGTCGCGCTCGCCGGGGAGTCGGGCGCGGGCAAGACGACGCTGCTGCGCGTGCTCTCCGGCGCCGTGCGCGCGGACGCGGGGACCGTCGCCGTCGGGGACCCGCTGCTCCTGCTCCCGCAGCGGCCCACGCTGCCGCACGCCCGGACGGTGGCCGCGGCCCTGACCGACGCCCCGGTGCCCCGGGACCGGCTGCTCGTGGTGCTCCGCGCTCTCGACCTGCCCCTCGACCCCGACGACCCGCTCGCCGAGGAGGGCAGCTCGGTCTCCGCCGGGCAGCGCGAGCGGCTGGCGCTGGGCCGCCTGCTGCTCGCCCTCTCCGACGACCCGCGCGCCACGGTCCTGCTCGACGAGCCGACGGCCCACCTCGACCCCGACGCCGAGGCCCGGGTGCTGGCGCTGCTGCGCGCCGCCGCCGACCGGGGCGCCGCGGTCCTCGTCGTCGCCCACCGGCCGGCCGCGCTGGCCGCCGCGGACCGGGTGGTCACGCTGGCGCGGCCGCCCGCCGCCACCGAGGCCGCTCCTCGGCCGCCGCGGCGCACGGCCGAGCGCCCCACCCCGGCCGGAGCGCGGCGGGGCACCACGGCGGCCGGGGTCGCCCTCGGCGCCGGGTCGGTGCTCGCCGGGCTCCTGCTCACCGCGGTCGCGACGTGGCTGATCGTGCGCGCCGACGCCCGGCCGCCGGTGCTCACGCTCTCGGTCGCCGTGGTCCTCGTGCGCGCCGCCGCGATCCTGCGCCCGCTGCTGCGCCACCTCGAGCGGCTGGCGGTGCACGACGCCGCGCTCGCCCGGGTCGCCGGCTGGCGCCGGGTCCTCGTCGCGACCCTCGTCGACCGGGTGCCCGGAGCGGTCGCGGGGCGCCGGGGCGAACTGCTCGCGCGGGCCGTCGACGACGTCGACGTCCGCCTCGACGGCCTGGTCCGCGGGCGCGCGCCGCTGCTGGTGGCCGCGGTCGTCCTGCCGGTCGTCCTCGTCGTCGCGTGGCTCGCGGTGCCGACGACGCTGCCCGCGCTCGCCGTCGGGCTCGGGACGGCGGCCCTCGTCGTCCCCGCCCTCGCGGCCGCCGCCGCCCAACGGGACGGGCAGGCGCTCGACGGGGCGGGCGAGCGGCTGCGGGCGGCCGTCATCGAGACCGTGGCGGCGCGCGAGGAGCTCGCCGCGCGGGGTCGGGACGCGGCGCTCGCCGTCGTGCGGGACAGCGTCGCGGCGCTCGCGCGGGTGCGGCGTCGGGTCGCGGTCCGGGAGGGGCTGGCCGACGGCGCCGCGCACCTCGGGCTCGCGCTCGCCGCCCTCGGCGCGGCCGTCGCCGCGGCGGGCCTGGGATCAGGGGCGTCGCCGGAGCTCGTCGGGATCGTCGTGCTGCTGCCCACCGCGCTCGCCGGAACGGTGCTCGCCCTGCCCGGGGCGGCGCGGGCCGTCGTCCGGGGTGGGCAGGCCCGGGGCCGGCTCACCGCGCTCGCGACGAGCCCGGTGCCCGCCGTCGACCCGGTGCGTCCCAGGGCACTGCCGGCCGGATCCGACCTCGGCGTCCGCGGCCTCACGGCCGGTTGGGGAACCACGCCGGCGCTGCGCGACGTCGACCTCGACCTGCCCGCAGGGGCCCGCGTCGCGGTGACCGGCGCGTCCGGGTCGGGCAAGTCGACCCTCGCGGCAGTGCTGCTGCGCCTGCTCGACCCGGCGTCGGGACACGTGGTGCTGGGCGGGGTGCCGATCACCGAGCTGGCCGGCGACGACGTCCGGCGCCGGATCGGGCTGCTCGGCGAGCACGACCACGTCTTCACCGCGACCCTCCGCGCGAACCTGCTCCTGTCCGCGCCCGACGCCGACGACGACCGGCTGCTCGCCGCGCTGCGCCGGGTCCGGCTGGGCGGGTGGGTCGAGGGCCTCGTCGAGGGGCTGGACACCGTCGTCGGCCCGGACTCGGTGTCGGGCGGGGAGCGGCGCCGGCTGGCGGCCGCGCGGCTCGTGCTGGCCGGCCCGGAGGTCCTCGTGCTCGACGAGCCCACCGAGGGCCTCGACGCCGGGACCGCCGAGGCGCTCATGGCGGACCTGCTGGACACGTCCGCGACGGTCCTGCTGCTGACCCACCGCACCGAGGGCCTGGACCGGATGGACCGGGTGCTGCGCCTCGAGGACGGCCGGCTCACGACCTCCGCGCGAGGGGAACCATCGGTCGCTCTATCCGGCTGAGGGTTCCCCTCGCGGTCGGGGCGGCGGACATCAGGTGAAGTCGCCGGCGGCGCGGCGGACCTTCGCGAGCAGCGCGGTCAGGGACGTGACCTCGTCGTCGGAGAGCCCGGCGAGCCCGAAGTCGATGGCCGTCACCGACGCCGTCGCCTCCTCGCCGCGACGGCGGCCCGCGTCGGTGATCTCGACGAGGGTGGTGCGCTTGTCGGTGGGGTGCGGGCGGCGGCGCACCAGCCCGGCGGCCTCGAGGCGGTCGACGATGTTGGTGATCGACGTCGGGTGCAGCTGCAGCCGCTGCCCCATGAGGCTCATCGGCAGCGCGCCGGACCGGGAGAAGCGCAGCAGCACGAGCGCCTCGTAGCGGGCGAAGGTCAGCTCGTGGGGTCGCAGGGCGGTGTCCACGGCCTGCTGGAGGATCTGCTGGACCCGGAACACGCTGGTCACCGCGGCCATCGGGGCCGACGGACCGATCTTGGCCGTCCAGATCTGCGCGGCCCGGGCGATCGGGTCGAACGGGAGGGGATCGGACGCGGCCATCAGGCGCGGAATCTAGCACCGGCCCCCGGCCCGACCTGGCACGCTGGATCCGTGATCGTCGCCTTCAGCGTCGCGACCTCCGGGCCCGCCCCCGACACCCCCGACGCCCCGGTGTCGGACTCGGTCAGCGAGGCCGTGGCCGCCGCGGTCCGGGTGGTCCGCGAGTCCGGCCTGCCGCACGAGACCACGGCGATGTTCACCTCCGTGGAGGGCGAGTGGGACGAGGTGATGGACGTCGTGAAGCGGGCGACCGAGGCCGTCGGGCGCTACGGATCGCGGGTGTCCCTCGTGCTCAAGGCCGACATCCGGCCCGGCTGGACCGGGCAGATCGCCGCCAAGGTGGCGCGGGTGGAGGAGCACCTGGCCGCCGAGGACGGCTGAGGGGCAGCCGGGGCTCGAGCGAGTAGGCACTTGATCATGCCGCTGGCACCAAGGCGCCGGTGCCCTCGACATGATCAACTGCCTACTCGATCCCGCGCGGTCCTCTCGGGAGACACCGCGACCTCCTCGCACGGGCGGAGCCGGGCACCGCCGCGGCGCGCCGACTGGCAGGATTGACGGCGTGGCACGCCCCGATCCTCGCCAGCAGGCCGCGCAGGCGGCCGCGATGTCGTCGGCCATGGCCGGCGCCGTCGACCTGTCCGGCCTCAAGGCCCGCGCGGAGCAGCGCGGTGCCGCCCCCCGCGGAGGGCCCGCCGACGCCGCCCCGCAGGCGCCCGCGGCCGACGCCGGCGCACCCGTCGTCGAGGGCGCGCCCCCGCCCGCCGGGGCGTTCGTCGTCGACGTCACCGAGGACAGCTTCCAGACCGAGGTCCTCGAGCGGTCGATGACGGTGCCCGTCGTCGTCGACCTCTGGGCCGAGTGGTGCCAGCCCTGCAAGCAGCTCTCCCCGACGCTGGAGAAGCTCGCCAACGAGGCCGGCGGGGCCTGGATCCTCGCGAAGGTCGACGTCGACGCGAACCCGCGCATCGCGCAGATGTTCCAGGTGCAGTCGATCCCGACGGTGTACGTCGTGGTCGCCCAGCAGCCCGTGACGTCGTTCTCCGGGGTCCAGCCGGAGACCGAGCTGCGGGGCTGGATCGGGCAGATCCTCGACGCGCTGCGCGACCGGATGCCGGGCATCGCCGAGGCCGAGGCCCGCGCCGCACAGGGCGGCGGCGCGGCGGAGCCCGAGCCCGAGCCGGAGGACCCGCGGTTCACCGCCGCCGAGGACGCCCTCGAGCAGGGCGACTACGACGCCGCGATCGCCGCCTACGAGCAGATCCTCGCCGCGGAGCCGGCCAACGCCGAGGCCCAGGCCGCGCTCGCCCAGGTTCGGTTCATGTCGCGGGCCGAGCAGTCCGACCCGACGGCGGTCTCGCGGGCCGACGCCGCGCCCGACGACGTCGAGGCCCAGAAGGCGGCCGCCGACGCGGAGCTCGCGGCCGGCCGGGTGGAGGCCGCCTTCGACCGGCTCGTGAAGACGGTGCAGCGCACCGGTGGGGAGGAGCGCGACGCCGCCCGCGAGCACCTCGTCGGACTGTTCGAGCTGTTCGCGCCCGACGACCCGCGGGTCACCGGTGCGCGGCGGGCCCTCCTCCGGGCTCTGTACTGAGGATCAGCTCAGGCAGCGCTGGGCGCCGCCGGTGACGCCGCCGCGGAAGTCCTCGATCCGCGCATAGGCGCCGCCCGCGGCGGTGGCGCCGTCGGTGCCGCGCGCCGCGGAGTCGTCGCGCTCGAGCAGGCCCACGGCCTCGTCGAGGTCGCCGGGGGAGAGGCTGAAGTCGCTGCCGGTGCCGCCGACGTCGCCGGTGTACGCCCCGGCGAGGCACAGCGCCGTCGTCCCGGCCTGCGCCCCGGTCGTCGGGCGCCCGAGGGCGGCCATCGCCGCCAGGGCGTACCGCGAGGCGATGACGGTGCCGCTCGCGTAGTCACCGATGCCGTCGTGGATGCGGGCCAGTCCCCGGTCGTCCACGGCGAGCGTCGGGGGCCCGCCCCCGGTACAGAGGTCCACCGCGTCCCGGCCGCAGCCCGCGCCGCCCTCGCGGATCGCGGGGGCGGTCCACGTGCCGCCGCGCTGGCGGACGAGCCCGCCGAAGTAGCGGTCGAGGTCGGTGCCCATGGCGCGCACCAGGTCGGGCAGCGGGAGGTTCCCGCCGCTCTGGGCGTCGGAGAGGGTCGCGAAGGACTGCTGGGTGAAGGCCCGGTTCTGCAGCGTCATGCCCGCACACGCGGGGGGCCCGTCGTCGTAACCGTCCTGGAAGGAGGAGACGCGGTCGAAGGCGTTGCCGTGGGCGCGGTCGTCGGCGGCGTCGGTGCCGACGGGGTCCCGGAAGGTGATGAGCGCGCTCATCGCGGCGTCGATGCCCTTCTCGCCGGTGCGCAGGTCGGGGGTCTGACCGTCGTGCACCGCGCGCAGGAAGGTGCCCGCGTAGCAGTCGGCCTGGCCCTCGGAGAGGATCGTCGGCGCGCCGGAGCCCAGGCCCGCGGCGGCCCGCGACGACTCCTCGAGCCGCTGCTGCACGGCGTGGCCGAACTCGTGGGCGATGACGACGGCGACCGCGGAGTCCCCGAACTTCTGCCGGAGCACGGGCAGGAGCGAGGCGCGGTCGTAGGCGATGATGTCCGCCCGCGGGCAGTAGAACGCGTTGCCCTCGACCTCGGAGGCGCTCTGGGTGCACGGCGGCCCCGGCCCGTCGCGTGAGGAGTCCACCGAGAAGTAGCCCTTGAGCGGGGTGAAGCGCGCGCCGCCCGCGAGCGCCGGGAACTGCCCGCCCCACCACGTCTCGAGGTCGTGCAGCACCGCGGCGGCGAGCCGGTCGTCGTCGCCGCCGTCGTTGCCCTGGACGAAGCCCGGGTCGATCCCCGCGGTCACCGCCGAGGACGCGAACGCCTGCCCGTCGACCGAGGCGGCGCACCCGCCGGCGAGCAGCGCGACGACGGCGCACACGACCGCCGCCACCGACCCCGCCCTCGCCCGCACCCGTTCAGTGTGGGGCAGCGCCCCCGGTCGTGGGGGTCGAACGAGGTGATCGGGGGCCGGGCCGACGCGTGAGGGGCGCCGTCCTGGCGTCCGATGTCAGGAAGGTGCCGTTGCTGGCGTCCCGGCGGCGGCCGCGGGCTCCGACGACGGGTCGTGCACCAGCCACAGCACCCCGGAGGCCGGGAGCGTCATCTCCGCCGACGCCGGCCGCCCGTGGGTCGACACCGACGCGGCGAACACCGAGCCGTAGTTGCCGGCCCCGTCGCCGCCGTAGACGTCCGCGTCGGTGTTGAGCAGCTCGCGCCACCGGCCCGCGCGGGGCAGGCCCACCCGGTAGCGGTCGTGCACGATGCCGGAGAAGTTCGCGACGCACACCAGCTCGGGCGTGCCGGGCGGACCCTGGCGGACGAAGGAGAAGACGTTGCCGGCCGAGTCGTTCGCGTCGATCCACGAGAAGCCGGCCGGGTCGGTGTCGGCCGCCCACAGCGCCGGGTGGTCGCGGTAGACGGCGTTGAGGTCGGCGACGAGCCGGGAGACGCCGGCGTGGAGTGGGTCGTCGAGGAGCTCCCAGTCCAGGGAGCGCTCCTCGGACCACTCGCGGACCTGCCCGAACTCCTGGCCCATGAAGATCAGCTGCTTGCCGGGGTGGGCCCACATGTAGGCCAGCAGCGCGCGCAGACCCGCCGCCTTGCCGTGGTCGCCGCGGCCCATCTCGGGCATGCGGGTCCACAGCGAGCCCTTGCCGTGCACCACCTCGTCGTGGCTGAAGGGCAGCACGTAGTTCTCCGACCAGGCGTAGGTCAGCGAGAACGTCATCTGGTTGTGGTGGTACCCCCGGTACATCGGGTCGCGCATGACGTAGTCGAGGGTGTCGTGCATCCACCCCATGTTCCACTTCATGCCGAACCCGAGGCCGCCGAGATGGGTGGGCCGGGTGACGCCGGGCCAGGCCGTCGACTCCTCGGCGATCGTCACCACGCCGGGGTGGGCCTTGTAGACCGTGGCGTTGACCTCCTGGAGGAACGACACCGCCTCGAGGTTCTCGCGCCCGCCGAACTTGTTCGGCACCCAGTCGGTGCGCGAGTAGTCGAGGTAGAGCATCGAGGCGACGGCGTCGACGCGCAGCCCGTCGACGTGGAACTCCTCGAGCCAGTACAGCGCGTTCGCGACGAGGAAGTTGCGGACCTGGGAGCGCCCGAAGTCGAAGACGAGCGTGCCCCAGTCGTGCTGCTCGCCGCGCCGCGGGTCGCCGTGCTCGTAGCAGGGCGTGCCGTCGAAGCGGGCCAGCGCCCAGTCGTCGCGGGGGAAGTGCGCGGGCACCCAGTCGACGATCACGCCGATCCCGGCCCGGTGCAGGGTGTCGACGAAGTAGCGGAAGTCGTCCGGGGTGCCGAAGCGTGAGCTCGGCGCGTAGTAGGAGCTGACCTGGTAGCCCCAGGACCCGCCGAAGGGGTGCTCCGCGACCGGCAGCAGCTCGACGTGGGTGAAGCCCTGCGTGGTCAGGTAGTCCACGAGCTCGTCGGCCAGCTCCCGGTACCCGAGGCCCTGGCGCCACGAGCCGACGTGCAGCTCGTAGACGCTCATCGGCTCGGCGTGCGGGGTCGAGCGGGCCCGCTGCGCGAGCCAGGCGGCGTCGGACCACTCGTGGGTGGAGGTGGTGACCACCGACGCGGGCGTCGGCGGGAGGTCCGCGGCGAACGCCATCGGGTCGGCCTTGTCCAGCCAGTGCCCGTCGGCGGTGAGGATCCGGAAGCCGTAGCGGGTCCCGACACCGACGCCGGGCAGGAAGATCTCCCAGACGCCGGACCCGAGTGCGCGCATCGGGGTGGCGACGCCGTCCCAGCTGCCGCGCTCGGGCGCCCAGTCGCCGACGACGCGCACGCCGCGCGCGTTCGGGGCCCACACCGTGAACGACGTGCCCTCGACCGGCCCGGAGGGGGTCGGCCAGCGCCGGAAGTGGGCGCCGAGCGCGTCCCAGAGCCGCTCGTGGCGTCCCTCGCCGATCAGGTGCAGGTCCACCGGGCCGAGGACGGGGGAGAAGCGGTAGGGGTCGTCGACGATCGTCTCGACCTCGTCGCCGTGCGTGTCCCCGCCGGACTCGTCGGTGCGCCGCACCGCCAGCCGGTAGTGCGGCAGCGGACCCGGGACGGTGCCCGCGAACAGCCCGGCCGTGCCCACCGGCGCGAGCGGGTAGCGACCAGCCGTCGGGCCCGCCTCGATGACGACGTCGACCTCGTCGGCGCCCGGCTGCAGCGTCCGGACGACGACGGTGCCCGGCGAGTCCGGGCGGCGGTGAGGTCCGAGGACCCCGTGCGGGTCGCGGTGCGAGCCCTCGAGCAGCAGGTGCAGGTCGAGCTCCCCGGGCGCGACCGGGAGCGGGCCCGTGGACGGCGACGAGGTGGAGCGGGTCATCGGCGGTGTGACTCCGGAGGTGTCGGGCGGTGATGCGGGGGACGGACGGTCCTGGTCTCTACCCCGCGGGCCGGGGTGGCCAACCAGGGGCGGCGCGCCGGCAGGCGGGCGGGCTCAGGGGCCCGTGAGGAGACGCTCCATGGAACGGAGCGGGATGGCCAGCCAGTTCGGCCGGTTGCGGGTCTCGTAGAGCACCTCGTACACGGCCTTGTCGAGCTCGTAGGCCCGGAGGACCGCGAGGTCGGCCCGGGGGTCGGCCCCGGCGATCGCGGCGTAGCCGTCGCAGAACGAGGACCGGTTGCGGTCGGCCCACTCCTGGGCGCGCCGCTGCAGGTGCGACGGCGGCGAGGACGTGTCCCCGGTGCCCGGCTCCCACTCGGCGAGCTGGTGGAACGCGGCGTAGTCGAACGAGCGGAGCATCGCGGCCACGTCCCGCAGCGGGGAGTCGGGGCGCACCCGGTCGGAGAGCGGCCGGGAGGGCTCGCCCTCGAAGTCGATGACCAGCCAGCCGCGCGGCGTGCGCAGCTCCTGGCCGAGGTGCAGGTCGCCGTGGATCCGCTGCACCACCAGCCCGGTCGAGGCGGCGGAGTTGACGCCCTCGAGTACGGCCGCGATCTCGTCGCGGCGCGCCGCGACCTCCGGGACCGCGTCCGCGGCGTGCTCGAGCCGGGCCAGCATCCAGTCCGCGACCGCGCGCACGCCCTCGGCGTCGAGCCGGGTGGTCCCCAGGGCCCGGGCGAGCTCGGTGTGCACCGCGGCCACCGTCTTGCCCAGGCGCATAGCCTCGCCGGCGAAGTCGCCGCCGACCTCGTCGGGACGCAGGTCGCCCTCGGCGAGCAGGTCGCGCACGCTGGTCAGGGCCATGGCCCAGCCGTCGGCGGAGTTCGACGCGTAGTCCTGCAACATCGCCACCGACATGGGCACGACCCCGCCGGCCCCGTCGGGCAGCTCGCCCTCGATCGCCCCGAGCAGCGGGGCGACCTCTCCGGAGTGCTCGCGGCCCAGCGCCCGGTGCAGCTCCAGGTCGGGGTTGAGCCCCGCGGTGGCGCGGCGGAAGAGCTTGAGGATGGCGCGCTCGCCGTAGATCACCGACGAGTTCGACTGCTCGCCCAGCAGCGGCCGGCCGGGCCCGACGATGGGGGCCTCGGTGTCGGGCTCGGGGACGAAGCGCAGCGACCCGACGGTCGCGCCGGAGACGATCATGGAGAGCAGCAGGCGGCTGATCTCGCCGTCGGCCAGGCCGTCGTAGACGGTCCGGCCGCCGACGCTGCCGATCACGGCGTGCTCGAGGTCGCCCTTGAGCCCCGGGCGGGAGCCGAGCAGCAGCTGGAACCAGTCCTCGGGCCCGCCGTCGGCGAACTCCACCGCGATCACCGCGTGGGCGACGGCGGGCGACGCGTCGGGTGCGGTGATGTCCTGGTGGCCGACGATGCGCAGCGCCGAGATCGCGCGCCCCTTCGCGGCGAACCAGCGCTGCCCGGGCAGCCACTCCACCAGCGCCGGGATCAGGGCCTCGAGCGCGGGGGCCTCGGTGGGCGCTCCTGTCTGGTCGGCCGTCATCAGCGCTCCTGGGACGGGTGGATGGAGAACCAGTAGAAGCCGTGTCCCGGCAGCGTCAACAGGTACGGCAGCTCACCGATCGCGGGGAACGGGACCCCGCCGGTCAGCTCGGTGGGCGTCCAGTCCTTCCAGGCGATCAGGTCGAGCTCCACGGGCTGGGGGAAGCGGGACATGTTGTTGACGCACAGGACGACGACATGGATGCCCTCCTCCTCGTCGACGAACTCGCGGACGTAGGCCCGCACCGACGAGTTCGACCCGCCGAGCTCGTGGAAGTCACCCAGCCCGAACCCCGGGTGCTGCTTCCGGATCTCGATAATCCTCCGGTTCCAGTG
>NZ_JBVPVA010000329.1:0-1202 GCF_055612215.1 Actinomycetospora sp.
GACCCGGGCACACGCCTGCCCATGATCCAGACCCCGCAACCGAGCCCGCCAGAACTCCCGCACCCGCGACCGCGACACCGCACCCGCCATCACACACCCGCTCCCAGACAGGGTGTTGCGACAGACCCTTGAATCCGCCGCGTGCTGTGCTGCCTGGTGTGCCCGTCGTGGTGCTGCGAGCGGCCTCGGGTCCACCCCACCAAGATCAGGGGCACCCCAGGCAGGTCGGAGCGCCCTACGGGATGCGTGGAGTGCCCCTCGTCGAGGGATGGAACCGGGCGCCGCCGCGGGCCCTCTCAGAGACGTGGAGGACATCCGGGGGCCGTTCCGGGCGAGCGAGGCGATCGCGGCCGGACGGACCAGCCGAGGGCGCGTCGCCGGCCCGAACACCCAGCGCCTCTTCCCGGACGTCCACGCGTCCGTCGGCCAGGTCGCCGAGCCGTCCGACCTCGCGGGGCGCGCGAGGGAGGCGGCCCTTTACGTGAAGGGAGCACCTGCCGTCATCGGGGGCTACGCGGCGGCGGAGCTCCACGGCGCGAGCTGCGGGCCGAGGACGGCACCGGTCGACCTGATCGTCGGGCGACGCCGGGTGCGCCCGCGTCCCGGCCTGCGCATCCACCAGGACGTGCTCGCTCCCGACGAGGTGGTCGCGGCCGGGGACCTCCTCGTGACGAGCACCCTCCGCACCGCCTGGGACCTGGTCCGGCGGCTCGACGGCGACGGGGGCGTCGTGGCGCTCGACGCGCTCGCCCGTGCCGGCACCTTCGACCCCGTGGAGCTGCTGGCCCTGGCGCAGCTGCACCCCAGGAGTCGGGGATCGCGCCGTGTCGCGGACGCCGTGGTCCGCGCGGACCCCCGGTCGGCCTCGCCGCCCGAGACCCGGATGCGGCTGGGACTCCTCGCGGAGGGGGTCCCGGCGGCGGTCCCGCAGCTCGAGGTGCGCGACGCCCGCGGCTGGTTCGTCGCGCACGTGGACCTGGGCTGGGAGGAGGCGAAGGTGGCCGCCGAGTACCAGGGCGATCACCACCGCACGGACCGCGAGCAGTGGATGCACGACCAGGCGCGCTTCGCCGAGCTCGCGAGTGCCGGGTGGCTCGTCCTTCCCTGCACCGCCCTGGACCTGCGCTTCCCGCACGCGTTCGCGGTGCGCGTCCTCGCGGCGCTGGCCGAGCGGGCGCGCTGATCAGGGGCACAGGAGGCAG
>NZ_JBVPVA010000343.1:0-6634 GCF_055612215.1 Actinomycetospora sp.
AGGAGAGCGAGTCGCGGACCGTGGGGATGAAGTCGTTCGGGTCGTAGCCCGGCGTAGAGTCCACCAGCGGCTGCAGATCGGTGAGCCAGCCGTTCTGCGCCCACTGCGGGGTCTCGTAGTTCGAGATCATCACGACGTCGAACTCACCGCCGCCGGTCGCCACACTCGCGGTGATCTTCGCCCGCGCCTCGTTCTCGGACAGCGAGACGAACCGCATCCGGATCCCGGGGTTCTCCGCCTCGAACTGCGGCGAGAGCTTGATCGCGTCCTTCATCTGCGAGTTGGACACGATCGCGACGGTCACCGTCTGCACCCCGGCGTCGCCGCCGAGTGCGCCGGCGCCGGAGCAGCCCGCGACCGCGCCGAGCAGCGCGACGGCGAGCAGGGCCAGCAGGGCCGACCGCCGTGCCCTCGGCGTGCGCTGCGGGCTCCGGGGGCTCCCGGGCCCCGCCGCCCCGTCCGGTGCGCTGCGTCGCACGCCGCCTCCCCGAGCCGCCGGTCCGATACCGTGCATGAGTGACGTGGTTCACGCTCTCGTCACATCGGGCGACGGTAGAACCGCGCGCCGTGCACGCGCAAGCGCTTGACTGAACTCCGCGCACCGATTCCGATGACGACCTCCCGGCCGCCCCCGGGCGGTCCTCCGGCCCCGGACGGCCTGCGTCGGGGCATCATCTCCACGGCGGGTGGCGGGAACGACGCGGTGCGGGAGGTCCAGCGGTGGTCACGATGGCCGATGTCGCTCGCCGGGCCGGCGTCTCCACCGCGACCGTCTCGCACGTCCTCAACAACACCCGCGCGGTCAGCGAGGACACCCGGGCGGCCGTGCTCGCGGCCGTCGAGGAGACCGAGTACACCCCGAACACCGTCGCCCGCTCGCTGGCCACCTCGCGGACGACCACCGTCGGCCTCGTCCTCTCCGCGATCTCGAACCCCTACTTCGGCGAGCTGCTCTCCGCGGCCGAGCAGGCGGCCGCGGCCGCGGGCTACACGCTGCTGCTCGTCGACCCGCACGAGGACCCCGAGTACGAGCGCACCGTCGTCGCCCGCCTGCACCACCACCGCGTCGACGGCGTGGTCCTCGCCCCGTCCGCGCACCCCGAGGCGGCGCTGGAGTACCTCGCCCGCCAGGAGGTCCCGACGGTGTTGCTGGACCGGTTGATCCGGCGGGGCCTCGCGGCCCGACTCGACCAGGTCGGCAGCGAGAACCGGTCGGCCACCGCGACCCTCACCACGCATCTGGTGGAGCACGGCCACCGCCGGATCGCGCTCGTCGCCGGACTGGCCGGGCTCGCCACCACCGAGGAGCGGCGGGCGGGCTTCGTGCAGGCGCTCGACGCGGCCGGCATCACCCGCGACCCGGGGCTCGAGGTCTCCGGGGAGTCGGCCACGGAGCCGGCGCGGACCGCGATGGCCAAGCTGCTGGCGCGGCCCGAGCCGCCCACGGCCGTCGTCGTCGGGAACAACAGCATGACGATCGGCGTGATCGCCGCGCTGCGCGACGCGGGCGCGCGCGTGCCCGACGACGTCGCCGTGGTCGCCTTCGACGACTTCGCCTGGGCGGACCTGTTCGCCCCGCGGCTCACCGTGATGGCACAGCCGTTCGCGCAGATCGCGACCGAGGCGGTGCGGCTGCTGCTGCGGCGCCGGGAGCGGGCCGACGCGCCCGTGGAGGTGCTGCGCCTGCCCCCGTCGTTCGTGGTGCGGGAGTCCTGTGGGTGCGCTCCGCGCTTGTGAGCCCTATCGGCGTGCTCCCTGTGATGGTGCTACAGCCCCCGGAAGTGCTCACATGGGCGCATGCCCACCTACGTCGTCGGCGTCGACTCCTCCACCCAGGCCACCAAGGTCGTCGTCGTCGATCCGGCGGACGGCTCCGTCGTGCGCGAGGCCCGCCGCGCCCACCCCGAGGGCACCGAGGTGGACCCCCGGGCCTGGTGGACCGCGCTGCAGGAGGCGCTCGGCGAGGTCGGTACCGACGACGTCGCGGCGATCGCCGTCGCCGGCCAGCAGCACGGCATGGTGCTCTGCGACTCCGACGGCGAGCCGGTCCGCGACGCGCTGCTGTGGAACGACACCCGCTCGGCCGACGCCGCGCACGACCTCGTCGCCGAGTTCGGCGGACCGCAGGCGTGGGCCGACGCGGTGGGCACGGTCCCGGTCGCGAGCATCACCGCCACCAAGCTGCGCTGGACCGCGCGCCACGAGCCCGAGGTCGCGGAGCGCGCCCGCTCGGTGCTGCTCCCCCACGACTGGCTGACCCGCAAGCTGCGCGGCGACGACGCCGAGGCGGTGACCGACCGCGGGGACGCGTCGGGCACCGGCTACTGGTCCCCGCACGAGGAGCGCTACCGGCCCGACCTGCTCGAGCTCGCCTTCGGGCGCGCCCTCGACCTCCCGCGGGTGGCGGGCCCCGGCGAGGCGACGGGCCGGGGCACGGGCCCGGCGGAGGGCCTCGTCGTCGGCCCCGGCACCGGCGACAACATGGGCGCGGCGCTGGCGATCGGGGCCGCACCGGGCGAGCTCATCGTCTCCCTCGGGACCTCGGGCACCGTGTTCGCCTCCGCCGAGAAGCCCACCGCCGACCCGTCGGGGTTCGTGGCGGGCTTCGCCGACGCGCGGGGCCGCTACCTGCCGCTGGTGTGCACCCTCAACGCGGCGCGGGTGCTCGGGGTGGGCGCGGCGCTGCTGGGCGTGGATTCCGACGCCTTCGACGACCTGGCCCTGGCCGCCGCGCCGGGCGCCGGCGGGCTGGTGCTCGTGCCGTACCTCGAGGGCGAGCGCACGCCCGACCGACCGGACGCGACGGGCACGCTGACCGGGCTCACCGGCGCGAACGGCACCCGCGAGAACCTGGCCCGCGCCGCCGTCGAGGGCATGCTCTGCGGGCTCGCCGCCGGGGTCGACGCGCTGTCGGACGTCGGCGTGCCCGGCGAGCGGGTGCTGCTGATCGGCGGCGGCAGCCGGTCCCGGGCGGTGGCGGCCGTCGCCCCGGCCGTGTTCGGGATGGGCGTCGAGGTCCTGGCCCCGGAGGAGTACGTCGCCCTCGGCGCCGCCCGGCAGGCCGCCTGGGCCCTGCACGGCGAGGAGCCGACGTGGCGGATCGGGCGCGACGCGGTCGTCGAGGCCTCGGACGCCGACCGGGAGGCGGCGCGCTCGGTCCGCGCGGCGTACGCGGCGGCGGCGGGGTGATGGCGACCGGACCGCTGCCCCTCACCGAGGACGACCTCGCCGAACCCGGGCTCATATCCCCCGGCGCCATGCGCACCCGCGGCTCGGTCCCTCCCGACGTCGTGCTGTGCTTCTTCCCCGAGGCGATGGCGGCGTACGCCGAGCACGCCCGGGAGGCCGCGGTCCTGCACTCCGAGAACGGCCGCTCCCCGGTGCTGGCGGTGACGCGGCCCGACGGGACCGAGGTCGGCGTCGTGCACCCGGGCGTCGGGGCGCCGATGGCGGCGGCCACCCTCGAGGAGCTCATCGCGCTCGGCGGGCGGCGGTTCACCGCGGTCGGCGGGGCGGGGGTGCTGGTCCCGGAGCTGGTGCTCGGGCACGCGGTCGTCGTGGACTCCGCGCTCCGCGACGAGGGCACGTCCTTCCACTACCTGGCACCGGGGCGCACCGTCGACGCGGACCCGGAGGGGGTCGCCGCCCTCGCCGGGCGGCTGCACACCGCGGACGTCGCCCACACCGTCGGGCGGACCTGGACCACCGACGCGGTCTACCGCGAGACCCGCGCGCGCACCGACCGCCGCCGCGACGAGGGGTGCCTGACCGTGGAGATGGAGGCCGCGGCGCTCATCGCGGTGGCGCGCTTCCGGGGCGTCGCGTTCGCGCAGGTGCTCTTCGCCGGCGACTCGCTCGCGGGCGAGGAGTGGGACCACCGGCGCTGGACCACGGCCCGCGCGGCGCGGCGGGCGCTGGTGGACGTCGTGGTGGGGGTCAGTCCCCCGTGACGAGCGTGAGCCCCATCGAGGCGAGCACCGGGGCGAGCGGCTGGAAGTAGGTGGTGCCCCCGGCCCTGCAGTCGCCGGTGCCGCCCGAGAGCGTGCCCTGGGCCTGGGCGGAGTCGGGAGTGACGAAGGGGCCGCCGGAGTCGCCGGCCTCGGCGCACACGGTCGTCTGGGTCAGGCCGGTGATGACGGTGCCGCTGCCGTAGTTGACCGTGACGTCGGTGGCCTGGACCGTGCCGCAGTGGTAGCCCGAGGTCGACCCGGAGCGGCAGACCGCGCTGCCCGAGGAGGCCACGGTGGCGCCGGTGACGGTCGGCCCGCCCTGGACCCGCCCGCTCCCACGCCAGGTCGTGGTGCCGCTGACCTGGACGATCCCGTAGTCGTGGCCGGGGTACTCGGTGCGGACCGCGGTGCCGATCGGGGTCCGGCCCGGCCCGGCCCAGCTGCGGCCCTCGGCGGTGCAGTGGCCCGCGGTGAGCAGGTAGGTCGTGGTGCCGCGGCGCGCGGAGAAGCCGTCGGAGCAGCGGGTTCCGCTCGTCGTGATCGCGGTGCCGCCGATCAGCGGGGCCGGGGTGGCCGGTGCCGGACCGGGCTCGGCGAGGAGCCGGATCGGGGCCGACATCGGCTGCAGGCGGACCGCCCCGGGTTCGGCGTCGGCGGCGAACTCCCGCGCGGCGGGGGTGGCCGGTCCGACGACGGCGACGACGGTCTGGTGGGTCGCCGGGTCCACCCACCAGGCCGTCACGTTCGCCGGGACCGCGGCGCTGCGGGCGTCCAGGCGCTCCTTCGCCGCCCGCCCGACGCGCGGTTCGACGGGCATCGACCGCGTCGTCGAGCCCGGGGTCGGCGTCGGGGCCGGGGTCGGGGGTTCCGCCGCGGCCGGGACACCGAGGGCGACGACGGCGGCGAGGGTCGCGAGCGCCACCGCGAGCGCGCGGGTCCGACGACGCGGGGCAGAGCAGCGCACGCGAGGGCTCCGTGGGGGGTCACAAGCACCAACTGGCTAGCCCGGTCAGCGTAGAAGCCGGCTCGTCCCGGGGCGGGTGTCGTGACCCGGACGGATGACCTGCCCGTCCTGATCCCCATCTCGGCGGCAGAGTGCTCACACAGCGAGCACCCGGCCGCCGACCTCCTGGTCATCGTCGTCGTCGGCTCACTTCGTGCCCGGCCCCGCGTCGCGCAGACGCGTGACCGTGAGGCCCTGCGGGCCCTTCGCGGCGACGACCCCGACCCGGTCGTCCACGGCGACCGCCGACGGCTGGCTCGCGGCCTTCTGCTTGCGGACCTTCGAGGTCGGCGTGAACGCGTAGGTCGCGGTGAAGCCGTCGGTGCTGCGGACGGTCACGGACGTCGGGGACGCGGCGGTGACGACCCCACGCTGGACGTCGACGGTGCGGTCGCCGCCCTTGCCGTGCAGGACGACCTCGCCGTGCTCGGCCCGCTGCGCGAGGGCGCGGTGCTCCGCGGGGTGCTTCGCGGCCGGCGCGGGTGCCGACGACGAGGGCGCGGGCGGGGTGGGTGTGGCGGTGTCCGCGAGGGCCACCGCCGTCCCACCTCCGGCGAGGGCGACGACGACGGCCGCGACGAGCGCGGGACGGGCCCACGAGATGCGCATGGTGTCCTCCTGTTTCGCTGACGACGCCGGGCGCGGCGGTCGTTCTCGTGCCGTCGATCCGCCCGACACGACTCGACACTAGGAACGGGACGCGGGAGCGCGGTGAATCCGGCGGGACCGCGCGCGAGGCGTTCAGCGAATCGTCAGGAAGGCCGGGGAAATAGTTCCCGCGACGTCGCCGGGGGCGCCCAGGTGGGCTCGGCTATCGTGTCGCCGTGTCAGATCGCTGGGACCCGCGTCCGCGTGGGCGAGGTCCGTCGCGGTCCGCCGCGCCCCCGCGTCCGGCGTCGCCCCCGCCCTCGGCACCCGGTCGCTCCGGGCGCGGACCGTCCCGCTGGTCGACCGGCTCGCGGTCGTCGGCCCCCCGGGTCAGCAGCTCCGCACGCCCCCCGCGCCCTCGCCAGAGCGGCACCTTCGCCATCGGCCCGGGGTATCCGTGGCCGGTCGTCGCGGTCGCCGCGGTCGTCGTCACCGGCCTGCTCGCCTGGCTGCTCCTGCACCGCGCGGGCCTGCTCGGGCTGATGTTCCCGGTCGGCTACCTCGTGGTGTGCATGCTCGGCGTCGCCATGGTCCGGGCCGAGGCGGTGGTGGTCCCCGCCCTCGCTCCCCCGGTGATCGCGTTCCTCGGGCTGGTCATCGCGGCGATCATCGCCGGGGACACCGCGAGCAGCACACTGTTCCTGCTCGGTGTCTTCGCCCCGCTCGCGGAATTGTTCTGGTGGCAGCTCGTCGCGACGGTCGCGTGCCTCGTCGTGGGATTCCTGCGATTCCGTCAGGTTCGCCCGGGTGCGTCGCCGCTCGGGGCACTGCGCGGCGCGGGGGCCGCCTGATGCCGGGCCCGCCGCGGGGCGAGGGGCCGCCCGGGGGCTTCCGGATGCCCCGCCGCGGCGACACCCGCCGGGACGGCGGCGCGCCCCGCCCCGACGCCGGCGGCTCGCCTCGGCCGGCGCCCCCGGAGCGCGCCGGTGCACCACGGCCGGCGCCCCCCGAGGGCGGCGGCCCCCGGCCGGGTGCGGCACCCGGCGGACGGCCACCTCCCGCGCCGGGACGACCCGACGCCCGTCGGGCCGGT
>NZ_JBVPVA010000348.1:0-4916 GCF_055612215.1 Actinomycetospora sp.
CGGCAAGGCCGCGCAGTTCAGCGAGAACGCCCGCGACGTCATCGTCACCGGGCGGGACGCCTCCCTTGAGCGCGCCGAGCAGGTCGCGCGCAAGCAGGGCGACACCGACGCCGCGACCGCGGTGCACGAGGCCCGTACGCGCCTCGGCACGCTGCGCGCCTCCGAGCTGCCGATCGCGGACTTCGACCAGCTCAGCGCCTCCGCTGCCGCCAACGCGGTGAAGCAGCTCGACAAGGTGGACGACCTGAACAAGGTCATCCACTACGAGGAGGCGAACCGGAACCGCCACAGCGTGGTCTCGGCGGCGCAGACCCGCCACGCCGCGCTCGCGCAGGAGATTGCCGGGATCCGCTGACGCGGACCCCTTCGCTCGTCGGCGGCGGCACCCTCCGGGGTGGCGCCGCCGACGTGTGTCAGGAGCCGGCGCCCGGCTCGAACCGGTACCCGCGCCCCGGCTCGGTGACCAGGTAGCGGGGCCGGGCCGGCTCCGGCTCGAGCTTGCGGCGCAGGTGCCCGAGGTAGACCCGCAGGTAGTGGCCCTCGGTGCGGTACGTCGGCCCCCACACCTCGCGCAGCAGCTGCTGCTGGGTGACGAGCATCCCCGGGTGGCGCACGAGGTGCTCGAGCACGCCCCACTCGGTCGGCGAGAGGTGCACCTCGGCGTCGCCGTCCGGGCCGTGGCGCACCACCTTCTTCGCCGCGAGGTCCACGTCGAAGTCCGGCGTGCTGACCCGCGGCTCCCCGTCTGCGACCGGCGTCGCGCCCCGCCGTACCGCCGCCCGGATGCGGGCCAGCAGCTCGGGCATGCCGAACGGCTTGGTCACGTAGTCGTCGGCCCCGGTGTCGAGCGCGGCGACCTTGTCCCCCGCGTCGCTCCGCGCGGAGAGCACGATCACCGGCACGGAGCTCCACCCCCGGATGCCCTCCAGCACCTCGAGGCCGCCGAGGTCGGGCAGGCCGAGGTCGAGCACGACGACGTCGGGTGCGGGCGCGTCGGCCACCGCCCGCAGCGCGGCGGCGCCCGTGGTGACCGGCACGACGACGTGCCCGTGCGCCGTGAGGTTGATCCGCAGGGTCCGCAGCAGCTGGGGGTCGTCGTCGACGACGAGGACGCGGCTCACCGGGTCGTCACCCCGACTCGTCCGTCCGCCACGCGGCCCATCCTGGACCCGCCGTCGGGATCCGTCCGCGTGACGGCGGCGGCACGATGGGCCGATGAGCCAGCCACCCAGCACCGCCGTCGCCTGGCGCCGCGACCTGCACGTCCACCCCGAGGTCGGGTTCACCGAGTTCCGGACCGCGTCGCGGGTCGCCGGGCGGCTCGCCGACCTGGGCTGGGACGTGCGCACCGGCGCCGACGCGCTCGATCCCGGCGCACGGCTCGGCGTCCCCGACGACGACGTCCTCGAGGCCGCGTTCGCCGCCGCGGCCGGCGACGGGTCCTGGGCGGGCGACGACCGCCACCTCGCGGACATGCGGGGTGGGCGCACGGCCGTCGTCGCCACCCTCGACTCCGGACGTCCGGGCCGCCACGTCGCGCTGCGGGCCGACACCGACGCGCTGCCGATCCTCGAATCCGCCGACGCCGGGCACCCGCCGGTGGCGGGTGGGTTCCGCTCGACCCGCGACGGTGTCATGCACGCCTGCGGGCACGACGGCCACGTCGGCATGGCGGTCGAGCTCGCGGAACGGCTCACCGCCGACCCGCCCGACGGCCGCGTCACGATCCTCCTCCAGCCCGCCGAGGAGGGCGGGCGCGGAGCCGCGGCCATGGTGCCCGCGGGCGTCGTCGACGACGTCGACGTGCTGCTCGCCGCCCACCTCGGGATCGGCCTGGCGAGCCGCACCGTCGCGGCCGCCGTCGACGGCCTGCTGGCGAACACCAAGCTGCGGGCGGTCTTCCACGGGCGCGCCGCCCACGCCGCGATGGCCCCGCACGAGGGCCGCTCGGCGCTGCTCGCCGCGGCGGCCGCCACCCTCGCCGTCCACACCATGCCGCCGTTCCCCGGCCACGAGACGCGGGTGGCCGTGGGCGCGCTGCACGGCGGGACGGTCAGCAACGTCGTCCCCGACCGCGCGACGATGCTGCTCGAGACCCGGGCCGACGCCGGTGGGGTCAACGAGGAGATCGCGCGCCGCGTGCGGGTGGCGTTGGAGGGTGCCGCGGCGACCTACGGCGGCACCGTGACCGTCGAGGCGATCGGCACCGTGACCACCGCGACGGGCGACCCGGAGGCCTCCGCGGCGGTGGCCGAGGCCGCCCGCGCAACCGGCCTCGAGGTCGTCGTCCCCACCGCCGACCTCGGGGTGGCCAGTGACGACGCCACCGCGTTCATGCGCCGCGTGCAGTCGCGCGGAGGCGTCGCCACCTATCTCGCGATCGGCTCCGACCTCGCCGGGCCGCACCACACCCCGGGGTTCGACGTCGACGAGTCGGTGCTCGGTCCGGGCGTCGACCTGCTGGAGCGGGCGGTGCGCGCCCTCACCGCGTGACGCTCAGGCCGGGGCGAGCGGTCCACTGCGACCGCGCGCACACGGCGAGGTCGATGGCGCGCGACCGAATAGCGTCCTCGTGGCGTACGCGACATACATGCTGTATGTAGGTATCCGTGAGCATCGACGTCGCCGCCCTCGGACCCGAGCACGAGATCGCCCTGCGGGGCGGGCCGATCCGTTACCACGACGTCGGGTCCGGCCCCGTCGTCGTGTTCGTCCACGGCGCCCTCGTGGACGCCACCGTGTGGGCGCCCGTGATCCCGGCGCTGGTGGCGGCCGGGTTGCGCTGCGTCGTGCCGACCTGGCCGCTGGGCTCGCACCGGGTGGCGGTCCCCGGGATGGACCTCACGCCGCCCGGGGTGGCGGCCGTGATCGACGAGTTCCTCGCCGCGCTGGCGCTGGACGACGTCACGCTCGTCGGCAACGACACCGGGGGCGGGCTCGTCCAGATCCTGCTCACGACGACGGGTCGCGAGCGCCTCGGGCGCGTCGTGCTCACGCCGTCGGACTCGTTCGAGGCCTTCTTCCCGCCGCGGTTCGCGTTCCTCCCGGTGCTCGCCCACGTCCCCGGCGCGCTCGCCGGCTTCGCGGCGACCGCCCTGCGGTTCCCCGCGATCAACCGGCTGCCGATCGGCTTCTCCGCGCTCGCGAAGCACCCGCTGGACGCCGCCCTGCTGCGTCGGTGGATGCGCCCCGCGGCGACCGACCGCCGGATCCGGGCCGACGCCGGCCGGTTCCTGCGCGGCGTCGACCGCCGCCACACCCTGGCCGCGGCGGAACACCTCGGCGAGGTCGACCTGCCGGTACTGCTGGCCTGGGCGGTCGAGGACCCGGTCTTCCCGATCTCGCTGGCCCACCGGCTCGCGGCGCGCCTGCCCGACGCGCGGATCGCCCCCGTCGAGGACAGCTTCTGCTTCGTGGCGCAGGATCGCCCCGACCGCCTCGCCGAGCTGATCCGGGAGTTCCTGCGTGACGAGCGAGACGCCACCCGCGCGGCGGACCCAGGCCGAGCGACGTGAGGCCACCCGGGAGGCCCTCCTGGACGCCGGGCGCGCGCTGTTCGCCGAGCGCGGGGTGGACGGGGTCTCAGCCGAGGAGCTGGTGACGGCGGCCGGGGTCACCCGGGGCGCGCTCTACCACCACTTCACCAACAAGCAGGACCTCTTCCGCGCGGTCTACGAGCGGATGGAGGTCGAGCTGCGCGACGAGCTGGCCGACCGTCTCGACACCGTCGACGACCCGCTGGTCGCCCTGGTGACGTCGGTCGGCTGGTTCCTCGACATCTGCGAGCGTCCCGACGTGCGCCGCATCGGGCTCGTCGAGGCCCCCGCCGTGCTGGGGTGGCAGACCTGGCGGGAGATCGAGAGTGCCTACGCGCTCGGGCTGATCGTCGACCGGCTGGACGCGGCGGCGCGGGCCGGGGTGCCCCGGCCCGCCCCGGCCCGCGTCCTCGCTCCCCTGCTGTTCGCCTCCGTGATCGAGGCGGCCCTGACGATCGCGGCCGCCGACGACCCCGCCGGCGCGCGCGCCGCCGTCGAACCGGCCCTCGTCGGGATCGCCGTCCGGACGATGGGCCTCGACGGAGCGGCCGGACCGTAGGGCTCACTCGTAGACGAGGCTCCCGTCGTCCAGGTCGGCGGCGGGCAGCGTGTGCCGTTCCTCGGCGAACTCGTGCATGTGCGTCCACGGCGCGCGGTCGCCCTGCTTGAACATGCGGTGCTGGGACCGCATGACGTAGCCGGGGTTGAAGTTCTCCGGGTCCGACCAGGGACGCAGCTCCATCGTCGGGTCCTCGGGCACCGGGGTCACCGAGCGCACCCCGAGCTCGTCCATGTGCCCGAGCAGCCGGCACACCAGGTCGGCGATCAGGTCCGCCCGCAGGGTCCAGGAATGGCGGAAGTAGCCGAAGACGAAGGCCATGTTCGGCACCCCGGCGATCATGATCCCGCGCCAGGTGGCCCGCTCCGTGAAGTCCACCGGCTCGCCGTCGACGGCGAAGGCGATGTCGCCGAAGCACGAGAGGTTGAATCCCGTGGCCGTGACGATGACGTCGGCCTCGAGCTCCTCGCCCGAGGTCAGCCGGATGCCGGTCTCGGTGAAGGTCTCGATGCCGTCGGTGACGACGGACGCCTTCCCCTCCTTGATCGACGCGAACATGTCGCCGTCGGGGAGCAGGGCGATGCGCTGCTGCCACGGGCGGTAGGCCGGGTTGAAGTGCGCCTCGATGTGCGCCTCGGCGCCCGGGCCGAGCGCCGCACGGACCAGGCCGAGCAGCTCCTCGCGGACACGCTCGGGCTCGGTGAACGTGCGCCCGGTGAAGACTTTCTGCTCGTATAGGATCTTGCGGCGAACGATTTCGTGAATCCAGGTCTCGTCGATCCCGAGCTGGCGCAGCTCGTCCGCGATCTCGATGGCGTTGC
>NZ_JBVPVA010000360.1:0-1583 GCF_055612215.1 Actinomycetospora sp.
GCCGTGGAGACCGCGGCGAAGTCGGTGCGCGACATCCGCATCGCCGAGCTCCTGCGCTCCGACCTGGTCATCGAGAACGGCCAGGTGACCGGCTTCCGCGTACGTCTCGCGATCTCCTTCAAGTTCGAGTCGGGCGACTAGACCGTATGGAGGCCGGCGCCTCCGCTCGTAAGTTGGCGCGGGTCACCGTCGGCTGGTGACGGTGCCGCATTTACGGGGAGGCGCCGGTGTCAGGCGAGGGTACGTGGGTCGGGTTGGACGTCCACGCGAGATCAGTGATCGGCTGCGCGATCGACGAGGGCGCGGCGGAGATTCGGACGCAGCGGATCGGGGCGCGGACCGAGCAGATCGTGGGCTGGGTGTGTTCGCAGCCCGGCCCGGTGATGGCCTGCTACGAGGCGGGCCCGACCGGGTTCGGGTTGGCGCGGGCGCTGCGGGCGGCTGGGGTGGTGTGCGAGGTCGTGGCGCCCTCGAAGCTCGAGCGTCCGGCTGGGGACAAGGTCAAGACCGACCGCCGCGACGCCGAGCGGTTGGCGCGGTTGCTGCGCATCGGTGAGGTCCCCGGGGTGCGGGTCCCGACCGAGGCCGAAGAAGCCGCCCGGGATCTGGTCCGGGCCCGGGAGGACTGCCGCGGGGACCTGATGCGGGCCCGCCACCGGCTCTCCAAGCTGCTGCTGCGCCAGGGCCTGGTCTGGGACAACACCGCCTGGACCGCCGCGCACGAGGCGTGGTTGCGCAGCCAACACTTCAACCGCCGCGGGGTCCAACTCGCGTTCGACGAGGCCCTCGATGCGGTGTTCACCGTCCACGCCCGCCGCGACCGACTCGACGTCGCGATCATCGAGATGGCCGCGAGCGACCCGGCGTTGGCCGGGCCGGTCGGGCGGCTGTCCTGCCTGCGGGGGGTCTCAACGCTGACCGCGACCGGGCTCTGCGTTGAGGTCGCCGACTGGCATCGGTTCACCGGAGCCACCATCGGCTCCTACCTGGGGTTGGTGCCCTCGGAGTTCTCCTCCGGGTCGCGGCGGGCCCAGGGCGGGATCACCAAGACCGGCAACTCCCATGCCCGTCGGCTGCTGGTCGAAGCGGCCTGGCACCACCGTCGTCCGCTGCGCTCGAGCCGGGAACGGGCCCGCCGCGCCGATGGCCAGCCCGCGGTGGTCCGTGACCGCGCCGAGGCCGGCAACCGGCGCCTGCATCAACGCTGGACCCGTCTCGATCACCGCAACAAGCGGCCCACCGTCGCGGTCGTCGCGGTCGCCCGGGAGCTCGCCGGCTGGTGCTGGAGCCTGGCCACTCTCGAGGAGACGACCGCCGCGAGAACCGGCTGACACCGGGCCCCTGGCCCGCACAGACCCCGGCGGGCGCCGGGTGAGGATGCAGGCAGCGCGAGGAGCGACCCGCGATACAGCTATGAGCAGCTCCACCACGACCTCCGGTCGAGGTCGGGCGACGCTCGCCCCTAGATTCGCGGAACGCTCCCGACGAACAACCGGTCATGCGGTAACCAACCCGCGCATATCAGTCTGACCGCGCGTCGAGCCCACACGCCTCTACCCACCTGGCCCCGTCGGGCCCACAAC
>NZ_JBVPVA010000383.1:0-5065 GCF_055612215.1 Actinomycetospora sp.
CGCGCCGTCGGCCGGGGCGGGTTCGCCGCCGGGGGGCACGGAGGGCATGCCTCGATTGTGCCTGCGGCACGAACGCGCCACAGCCGGTGGAATCACGCCGGGCGGCATGGCACTGTGAGGAGCGTGAGTGCCCTGGACCCGCTGCTCGTCGGTCGACCCCACGTCGACCTCGCGCGCGTCGCCAGCGCACTGTGCCCGGGCTGCTGAGCAGCACCGCTGACCGCCCGCCCCGTCGGGCATCCACCACCACGACCGTCAGCAGGTGCGCGCGGGCTGCCGTGCGCGTCCTGCTCCCCGGAGGACGCACCACCGATGACCAGCGCTCCGTCCAGCGAAGGCGCCTCGACGCCCGAGGAGTCCTACGCCGAGACCACTCCGCTCGGCGTCAGGGACGTCCCCGACGACAAGCCGGTGGCCCCCAAGAAGGCACGGGCGCGCAAGGGCAAGGCCGAGGGCCAGTGGGCGCTGGGCTACCGCGAGCCCCAGAACAAGAACGAGCAGTCCAAGAAGGACGACCACCCGCTCAACGTGCGGGCGCGCATCGAGAACATCTACGCCCACCGCGGCTTCGACTCGATCGACCCCGCGGACCTGCGCGGACGCTTCCGCTGGATGGGTCTCTACACCCAGCGCGCCGAGGGCTACCCGGGCACCGACACCGGCCACGTCGACGAGGAGTTCCTCGACGCCCGGCACTTCATGCTGCGGGTCCGGGTCGACGGCGGGGCGCTGACCACCGAGCAGCTGCGCGTGATCGGCGAGATCTCCCAGACCTTCGCCCGTGACACCGCCGACGTCACCGACCGGGAGAACATCCAGCTGCACTGGATCCGCGTCGAGGACGTCCCGGAGATCTGGCGCCGGCTCGAGGCCGTGAACCTCTCGACGACCGAGGCCTGCGGCGACTGCCCGCGCGTGATCCTCGGCTCGCCGGTGGCCGGGATCAGCGCCGACGAGGTCATCGACGGCTCGCCCGCCGTCGACGAGATCGTCGAGCGCTTCCTCGGCGACCGCTCGCTCGCGAACCTCCCCCGCAAGTTCAAGACCGCGATCTCGGGCCAGCAGGACGTGGCGCACGAGGTCAACGACGTCAGCTTCGTCGGCGTCGTGCACCCCGAGCACGGCCCGGGGTTCGACCTCCACGTCGGCGGCGGCCTGTCCACCAACCCGAAGCTCGCGGTCCGCCTCGGGGCGTGGGTGCCGCTCGACGAGGTCGCCGACGTCTGGCAGGGCGTCGTCCAGGTGTTCCGCGACTACGGCTACCGCCGGCTGCGCACCCGCGCCCGCATCAAGTTCCTCATCGCCGACTGGGGCCCCGAGAAGTTCCGCCAGGTGCTCGAGGACGAGTACCTGCACCGGAAGCTCGTCGACGGACCGGCGCCCGACCCGATCGCCGGGACCATCGACCACGTCGGCATCCACGACCAGGTCGACGGCAAGAAGTTCGTCGGCGTCGCCCCGCCGGCGGGGCGCACCTCCGGCTCCACGCTGGTCGGGGTCGCCAAGGCCGCCGAGGACGTCGGGTCGACGCGGGTGCGCCTCACCCCGTACCAGAAGATCCTGGTGCTGGACGTGCCCGCCGAGCAGCTCGACACCCTGACGACGGCGCTGGACCACCTCGGGCTGCCCGCGCGGCCCAGCGTCTTCCGGCGCGCGACGATGGCCTGCACCGGCCTCGAGTTCTGCAAGCTCGCGTTCGTCGACACCAAGAACCGGGCCGGCGAGCTCGTCGAGGACCTCGAGGCGCGCCTCGCCGAGGTCGCCCCGCAGCTCGAGACGCCGATCTCGATCCACCTCAACGGCTGCCCGAACTCGTGCGCGCGGATCCAGGTCGCCGACATCGGGCTCAAGGGCCAGATCGTCTCCGACGCCGAGGGCAACCCGGCCGCCGGCTTCCAGGTCCACCTCGGCGGCGGGCTGGGTCTCGACGCCGGGTTCGGGCGCAAGCTGCGCGGCCACAAGGTGCTCTCGGCCGACCTCGGTCCCTACGTCGAGCGGGTCGTCCGGAACTTCGTGGAACACCGCGAGGACGGCGAGCGCTTCGCCCAGTGGGTCGTGCGCGCCGAGGAGGGCCAGCTCTCGTGAGGTCGTTCCCGGTCCAGTACTGCCCTTACTGCGGCGAGCAGGACCTGCGGCCCCGGGAGAACCCCGACGGCGCGTGGGAGTGCGCGGACTGCCGCAGCACCTTCGTCGTCACCTCCGCGGCGACACCCTCAGCGTTGACGGGAGCAGGCCAGTGACCAGCACCACTGCGTCCACCACCGATGGCGACACCCACCGGGCGGACGCCCTCGCCGCCGGGGAGACCTTCGCGGCCCTCGAGTCGAGCGCCGACCACGTCGAGCTCACCCGCGAGATCCTCGCGTGGGCCGCGCGGAACTACGGCGACCGGCTGATCGTCGCGTCGAACATGCAGGACGCGGTGCTGGTCAAGCTCGGCGCCGAGGCCCGGCCCGGGGTCGACGTGCTGTTCCTCGAGACCGGCTACCACTTCGCCGAGACGCTCGGGACCCGCGACGCCGTCGCGCAGGTCTACGGCGTGAACATCGTCGAGGCCCACCCGGCGCAGACCGTCGCCGAGCAGGACGCGCTGCTCGGCAAGGACCTGTTCGCGACCGACCCCGGCCGGTGCTGCAACCTGCGCAAGGTCGTGCCGCTCAAGGAGACCCTCGCGCGCTACGACGCCTGGGTCACCGGCGTGCGCCGCGTCGAGGCGCCCACCCGCGCGAGCACGCCGCTGGTGACCTGGGACGAGCGCCACGAGCTGGTCAAGGTCAACCCCATCGCGCACTGGACCGACGCGCAGATGGACGCCTACATCGCCGAGAACGCGGTGCTGGTCAACCCGCTGGTCGGCGAGGGCTACCCCTCGATCGGCTGCGCGCCGTGCACCGCGAAGCCCGCTCCGGGCGCCGACCCGCGCAGCGGGCGCTGGGCGGGCTTCACCAAGACCGAGTGCGGGCTGCACGGATGACCGCCGAGACCGTCGAGGCGCCGGCCTCGGTCGACCAGCTCCAGGCCCTCGAGTCCGAGGCCATCCACATCATCCGCGAGGTCGCCGGCGAGTTCGACCGCCCGGTGATCCTCTTCTCCGGCGGCAAGGACTCGATGCTGCTGGTGCACCTCGCGCGCAAGGCGTTCTGGCCGGCGCCGGTGCCGTTCCCGGTGCTGCACGTGGACACCGGGCACAACTTCGACGAGGTGATCGAGTTCCGCGACGCGGTCGTCGAGCGCTACGGGCTGACCCTCGAGGTGGCCCGCGTGCAGGACTACATCGACGACGGCCGGCTGTCCGAGCGCGCCGACGGCACCCGCAACCCGCTGCAGACCACGCCGCTGCTCGACGCCATCGCCGAGCACCGCCACGACGCGGTCTTCGGTGGCGGCCGCCGCGACGAGGAGCGGGCGCGGGCCAAGGAGCGCATCTTCAGCCTCCGCACCGCCTTCGGCGCCTGGGAGCCCAGCCGCCAGCGCCCCGAGCTGTGGAACCTCTACAACGGGCGCCACAAGGCCGGCGAGCACGTGCGCGTGTTCCCGCTGTCCAACTGGACCGAGCTCGACGTCTGGCGCTACATCGCCCGCGAGGGGATCGAGCTGCCGACGATCTACTACGCGCACACCCGCGAAGTCTTCGCCCGCGACGGCATGTGGCTGACCAGCGGCCCGTGGGGCGGCCCCCGCGACGGCGAGGAGGTCGTCACGAAGACGGTCCGCTACCGCACCGTCGGGGACGGGTCGTGCACCGGCGCCGTCGAGTCGGACGCCACGACGCTCGACGAGGTGCTCGACGAGGTCCGCGGGTCCCGGCTCACCGAGCGCGGGGCGACACGCGCGGACGACCGGCTCTCCGAGGCCGCCATGGAGGACCGCAAGAAGGAAGGTTACTTCTAGTGACGACAGACCTCTTGCGGCTCGCGACGGCGGGCTCGGTCGACGACGGCAAGTCCACGCTCGTCGGGCGCCTGCTCTACGACACCAAGTCGGTGCTGGCCGACCAGATGGAGGCGGTGGAGCGCGCCACCCAGGGCGGCGGCGACCCCGACCTGTCGCTGCTGGTCGACGGCCTGCGCTCGGAACGCGAGCAGGGCATCACGATCGACGTGGCCTACCGCTACTTCGCGACGCCCAACCGCTCGTTCGTCCTCGCCGACACCCCCGGCCACGTGCAGTACACCCGCAACACCGTCACCGGCGCCTCGACCGCGCAGCTGGCCGTGCTCCTTGTGGACGCGCGCCACGGCGTCGTCGAGCAGACCCGCCGCCACGCCGCGGTGATGTCGCTGCTGCGGGTGCCGCGTCTCGTCCTCGCCGTCAACAAGATCGACCTGGTCGAGTACGACGAGCCCACGTTCACCACGATCGCGAAGGAGTTCCACGAGATCGCCGAGGTACTGGGGTACGGCGACGACGCGGTCGTGGCGATCCCGGTCTCGGCGAAGCGCGGCGACAACGTCGTGCTGCCCTCGGAGAACACCCCCTGGTACGACGGCCCGACCCTCCTCGACCACCTCGAGACCGTTCCCGTCGACGGTCCCGACGCCGAGGCCCCGTTCCGGTTCCCGGTGCAGACGGTGATCCGGCCGCGCAGCGCCGAGTACCCCGACTACCGGGGCTACGCCGGCCTGGTCTCCGCCGGCACCGTCCGGGTCGGGGATCCCGTCGTCGTGCTGCCGGACGGCCAGCGCACGACGATCGAGGGCATCGACCGCTTCGAGGGCTCCCAGGAGCAGGCCGGCGCGGGCGAGAGCGTGGTGCTGCGCCTCGCCGACGACCTCGGGGTCGCGCGCGGTGCGGTGATCGCCGCCGCCGACGACGCCCCGGAGCCGGTCACCGAGTTCGAGGCCACCCTCGCCTGGCTGCACGACAAGCCGCTGGTGCCCGGGCGCCGGCTGCTGGTCAAGCACGGCACCCACACCGTGCAGGCCATGATCACGTCGGTGGTCGACCGGCTCGACGTCCAGACCCTCGAGCGCCAGCCCGACCCGGACGGCCTGGAGATCAACGACATCGGCCACGTCGCGATCACCGTCGCCGAGCCGCTGCCGCTCGACGACTACGAGCGCGT
>NZ_JBVPVA010000449.1:0-3009 GCF_055612215.1 Actinomycetospora sp.
GGGCGTGCGCATCGGGATGGGTCTGAACTACAGCGGCGGGTTCGAGGAGAGCGTGGCCGAGCTGGCCGAGCACGAGAAGGCCGGGCTCGACATCGTCTTCGTCCCCGAGGCGTACAGCTACGACGCGGTGAGCCAGCTCGGGTTCATCGCCGCGCGGACCGAGCGCGTGGAGATCGCCTCCGGCATCCTGCAGATCTACACCCGCACCCCGTCGCTGACCGCGATGACGGCGGCCGGGCTGGACTTCGTCTCGGGCGGGCGGTTCACCCTCGGGCTCGGGGCGTCGGGCCCGCAGGTCATCGAGGGCTTCCACGGGGTGCGCTACGACGCCCCCATCGGGCGCACCCGCGAGATCATCGACATCTGCCGGCAGGTCTGGCGCCGCGAGAAGGTCCAGTACGCGGGCAAGCACTACACGATCCCGCTGCCGGAGGGCGAGGGCACCGGGCTCGGCAAGCCGCTCAAGCTGATCAACCACCCGGTGCGCGACCGGATCCCGATCCTCGTCGCCGCCCTCGGGCCGAGGAACGTGGCGCTCGTGGCCGAGAAGGCCGAGGGCTGGCAGCCGCTCTTCTTCGTGCCGGAGAAGGCGCAGGAGGTCTGGGGCGAGGCGCTCGCGGAGGGCAACGCCAAGCGCGAGGACGGCCTCGGGCCGCTCGAGGTCTACCTGCAGTCCTCGTTCTGCATCACCGAGGACGAGGCCGTCGCGACGCAGATGCTCGACGGGATGCGCGGGTTCGTCGCGCTCTACGTCGGGGGCATGGGCGCGAAGGGCAAGAACTTCTACAACGACGTCGCCCGCCGCTACGGCTACGTCGAGGAGGCCGAGACCATCCAGGACCTCTACCTCGACGGCAAGAAGGAGCAGGCCGCGGCGGCCGTCCCGGAGGAGCTGCTGCGCGCGATCTCACTGATCGGCCCGCGTTCGTACGTGGCCGAGCGGATGGCCGCGTTCGCCGAGGCGGGGGTGACCACCCTGAACCTGACCCCGCTCGCGGGCACCCCGGCCGAGCGGGTGGCGCTGGTGGGGGCGGCGAAGGAACTGGCGTCGGCCCTCTGACCGGCCCCGGCCACCGACCCGAGATCGAGGGAGAGCACGCATGCGGAAGTTCGCCGACGTCGAGGAGCTGCGCGCCGCGGTGGGGGAGGACCTCGGGACCAGCGAGTGGGTGACGGTGGACCAGAAGCGCATCGACGTGTTCGCCGACGCCACCGACGACCACCAGTGGATCCACACCGATCCCGAGCGCGCCGCCGCCGGACCGTTCGGCCGCACCGTCGCGCACGGCTTCCTCACGGTCGCCCTCATGCCGAAGTTCGGCTGGGACACCTTCGAGGTCAGCGGCGTCTCGATGACCGTGAACTACGGGCTGAACAAGGTGCGGTTCCCCTCGCCCGTGCCGGTGGGCAGCCGTGTACGAGGTCACTGCCGCCTGGTGGAAGTCACCGACGTCGCGAACGGGGTGCAGGCCACGATCGGGGGGACCGTGGAGATCGAGGGGTGGCCGAAGCCGGCGTGCGTCGCCGAGGTCATCCTGCGATACATCCTCTGACACAGGAGAGAAGCCGTGAGCGAAGCCGTCGTCTGTGAGCCGATCCGCACGCCCGTCGGGGGGTTCGGGGGGTCGTTGCGGGACGTGCGCGCGCAGGAGCTGGGCGCGACGGTGATCCGGGAGCTGGTCCGCCGGACCGGGATCACCGCGGACCAGATCGACGACGTGGTGTTCGGTCACTGCTACCCGACGATGGACGCCCCGGCGATCGGGCGGGTCGCGGCGCTGGACGCGGGCCTGGACGTCACGGTGCCGGGCCTGCAGGTCGACCGACGCTGCGGGTCGGGACTGCAGGCGGTGCTGTACGCCGCGATGTCGGTGGCCTCGGGCGGGGCGTCGCTGGTGCTCGCCGGCGGGGCGGAGTCGATGTCGGGGGCCTCGTACTTCACCGACGCGGTCCGGTGGGGCACCAAGGCCGGCGGGTTCGAGATGAAGGACTCGCTCGCCCAGGGCCGGGTGTGGGCCGGGGGCGTGAACCACCCGGTGCCGGGCGGGATGATCGAGACGGCGGAGAACGTGCGGAAGCGGTACTCGATCCCGCGCGACGAGCAGGACCGGCTGGCGGTGCGGTCGCACGAGAAGGCCACGGCGGCGGTCAAGGAGGGCCGCTACGCCGACGAGCTCGTCCCGGTGACGATCCACGGCCGCAAGGGCGACACCGTGGTCGACCAGGACGAGCACATCCGCCCGGACGCCTCGCTGGAGTCGCTGGGCAAGCTCCGCCCGATCATGGGCAAGCAGGACCCGGACGCGACGGTGACGGCCGGCAACGCCTCGGGCCAGAACGACGGCGCGGCGGTGTGCCTGGTGACGACCCCGGAGAAGGCGTCCGAGCTCGGGCTGCGGCCGCTGGCGCGGCTGGTGTCGTGGGGCGTCGGCGGGGTGGGCCCGGAGATCATGGGGATCGGGCCGGTGCCCGCGACGGAGAAGGCGCTCGGGCAGGCCGGTCTGTCGCTCGCGGACATGGACGTGATCGAGCTGAACGAGGCGTTCGCGGCGCAGGCGCTCGGGGTGGGCCGGGAGTGGGGGATCGACCTGATCTCCGACGAGCGGGTCAACCCGAACGGCTCGGGCATCTCGCTGGGGCACCCGGTCGGGGCGACCGGGGTGCGGATCCTGGCGACGATGCTGCGCGAGATGGACCGTCGCGAGGCCCGCTACGGGCTCGAGACGATGTGCATCGGCGGCGGCCAGGGCCTGGCGGCGGTGTTCGAGCGGGTCGCCTGAGGTCGGTCGCAGCAACGGCACGATGCTGGCACCTGACGTCAGGACGGCGCCGCTCACCCAGCGGGGCCTCCTCGGCCTCGGGGCAGCAACGGCACGATGCTGGCACCTGACGTCAGGACGGCGCCGTTCACGCAGCGGTCCGGCCCGGCCCGCCGGCTCCATGATCATGAGCGCACAGCGCAGGTCGGCCCGGTTCGCGGGATGCCTGGTGTGCTCCTCGTCGGGGCGT
>NZ_JBVPVA010000526.1:0-1737 GCF_055612215.1 Actinomycetospora sp.
ACCCGGTCCCGCGGACCGGTCCGCCTCCGGCTCTGCCCGAGCGGCCCCCGCGGCCACGAGCGCCCGGGGAACCCCGGCCGAACAGGCACGGTCTCGTCACCGACGCCTCCATCGACACCGCCCGACATCTCTCCTGGCGAGCCTCCGATCCGGCCCGCGCTCGTGGGGCGCAGCGGCCCGGGCCGGCGGCATGATGGTCCGGTGACCTCCCGGATCCTCGACCGCGCCGACCTGGACTTCCTGCTCCACGACTGGCTGCGCGTGGACGATCTCCTGGAGCGCCCGGCCTTCGCCGAGCACGACCGGGACACCGTCGACGCCGTCCTCGAGCTCGCCGAGCAGATCGCCACCGAGCGCTTCGCCCCGCACAACCGCGCCGCCGACGTCGCCGAGCCGCACGTCGAGGACGGTCGCGTGGTCGTCGTGGACGGGGTCGCCGACGCGATCGCGGCGTTCGCCGAGGCCGGCTTCATCGGCGCCTCGGTGCCCGTCGAGCAGGGCGGTACGGGCCTGCCGTTCACGGTCGCGCGGGCCGCGCTCGCCTGGTTCCAGGCCGCCAACATCGGCACCGCGTCCTACCCGTTCCTGACGACGGCCGCGGCCAACCTGCTGCTCGCCCACGGGACCCCCGAGCAGATCGAGGCGTGGGTGCCCGCGATGCTCGACGGCCGTGCCTCCGGGACGATGTGCCTCTCCGAGCCGCAGGCCGGGTCGTCACTCGCGGACATCACCACGCGGGCCGAGCCGCAGGACGACGGCACCTACCGCGTCACCGGCACCAAGATGTGGATCTCCGGTGGCGAGCACGAGCTGACGCCGAACATCGTCCACCTCGTCCTCGCCAAGATCCCCGGCGGACCGCCCGGGGTGAAGGGCATCAGCCTGTTCGCCGTGCCGCGGTTCCTCGAGGACGGCACCGCGAACGACGTCGTCCTTGCCGGCGTCAACCACAAGATGGGGTATCGCGGCACCGTCAACACCCTGTTGAACTTCGGTGAATCCGGTGGCGCGGTCGGGTGGCTCGTCGGCGCCGAGCACGGCGGCCTCGCGGCGATGTTCCACATGATGGACGAGGCGCGGGTAGGGGTCGGGATGGGCGCGGCGGCGCTCGGCGTCACGGGCTACCTGCACGCGCTGGATTACGCCAAGACCCGGACGCAGGGGCGCGCGGTCGGCGGCCGGGACGTCACGAGCCCGATGATCGCGATCGCCGAGCACCCCGACGTCAAGCGGATGCTGCTCGCCCAGAAGTCCTACGCCGAGGCTGCGATCGCCCTAGGGCTCTACTGCTCCCGGCTGGTCGACGAGAAGGACACCGCACCCGAGGAGGAGGACCGCGGGCGCGCCGCCCTGCTCCTCGACGTCCTCACTCCGATCGCGAAGAGCTGGCCCTCCCAGTGGTGCGTGACGGCGAACGACCTCGCGATCCAGGTGCTCGGCGGCTCGGGCTACACGCGCGACTTCCCCGTCGAGCAGTTCTACCGCGACAACCGGCTGAACCCGATCCACGAGGGCACCCACGGCATCCAGGCGATCGACCTGCTGGGCCGCAAGGCCGTGATGCGCGGCGGCGCCGGGCTGGAGCTGCTGCTCGGCACGATCCGCGAGACGGCGGGCCGGGCCGAGCAGTACCCGGAGTACGCCGCGGCCCTCGAGTCCGCGCTGGTCCGGATCGAGAAGACCACGACGACGCTGCACGCCGCCGGCGACCCCGACGTCACCCTCGCGAACGCGAGC
>NZ_JBVPVA010000657.1:0-8650 GCF_055612215.1 Actinomycetospora sp.
CCGAGATCCCCGTCGGTCCCGGCTACCAGGTGCCCTTCGCCGAGCGCATCCGCCGCGAGGCCGGCGGGCCGACCGGCGCCGTCGGGATGATCAGCGAGCCCGCGCACGCGGAGAAGGTCGTCGCCATCGGGCAGGCCGACGTCGTGCTGCTCGCCCGGGCGCTGCTGCGCGATCCGCACTGGCCGCTGCGCGCCGCGCACGAGCTCGGGGTGGACGACGACGTCACCTGGCCCGAGCAGTACGCGCGGGCCGCCCGGTGGCCGTGACCCCGAGGGAGTGGTCCCCCGCAGATCACAGCGAGCCCACAGCGACAGAACACGCCGCGCCGGGTACCACTTGTCTCATGAGCCCCGCGTCCGCGTCGCCCGCCTCCGGCGGCCCGGCGACGGCCGCGGAACCGGAGGACCCCACGCCGACGGGGGGCCTCGCCGTCGGGACGGCACCGGCGCCCGCCGTGACGACTCCGGCGCCCACCGTGACCACGTCGGCGTCCGCCGGGACCACGTCGCCGTCCGCCGGGACGACCCAGCCCGACCCGGGCCCGCCCCACACCGGACGCTGCGCCCGCCCCGGCGACCGCGACGCGCCGGCGTGGGTGGAGGCGCTCGGGCGCGTCGGCCTCATCGCCTACGGGCTGGTCCACCTGGGCATCGCGGTGCTCGCGGTCCGCATCGCCACGCTCGGCGAGCGCGGCGCGCACGCCGACCCGCGCGGCGCGATCGAGCTGGTCGCGTCCGGCGGCGGGTCCCTCGGCCGCTGGCTGCTCGCGGGGGCCGCCCTCGCCCTGACCGCGTTCGCCGCCTGGCAGCTCCGCGCGGCCGCCGTCGGCTTCTGCTGGGCCCGCCCCGAGGAGCGCTGGCGCAAGCGGCTCGGGGCGTTCGCGAAGGCCGTCGGGGTGCTCTCGGTGGCGTGGCTCGCGGCCGAGTTCGCGACCCGGATGCAGGGCCGCCGCAACGCCTTCCAGGAGACCGTCGACGAGGTCTTCGCCCACGCCGGCGGCCGGTGGCTGGTGGGCGCGGTCGGGCTGTTCGCGATCGGGATGTTCTTCTCCATGACCTACACCGGGGTGCGCGCGACGTTCATGGGCGACCTGGTGCCCGAGAAGCTGCCGCGCCGTCGTCGTGTCCTCGCCCTGGTGACCGGCTCCCTGGGGAACCTGACGCGGGCCGTCACCTTCGGCGCCGTCGGCGTCCTCACCACGCTCGCGGCCTGGGAGAACGCGCCGCACCGAATCGGCGGCTTCGACGTCGCCCTGCGCGCGATCGCCGCGCACACCCTCGGGGCGACGATGTTCGTGGTCGCGGCGGTCGGGTTCGCCGCGTACTTCGTGTACTGCGTGATCGACGCGTACGCCCGTCACCCTTGAGGTGCGCTGCGCGCCGGTGAGCACTTTTCCGCCCTATGACACGGGAAAGTGCTCACGAGCGCGAAGCGCACCTATGTTTCCCGCACCACCTCCGCCGCGTCCTTGTCCTCCCGCAGCCCCTGGTAGCGGGGGTGGCGCAGCCGGCCGTCGGAGGTCCACTCGCCGAACCCCACCTGGCACACCAGCTCGGGGCGCACGAAGTGCTGGCCGCGCTCGCGGGGCACGTCGGAGAACGGCGCCTCCGGCACGGCGAGGGGGTCGAGCCGGGAGCGCAGGAGCTGCAGCGCGGCGTCGTCGAACCCGGTCCCGACCTTGCCCGCATAGCGCAGCGCGCCGTCCTGCCAGTACCCCACGAGCAGCGCCCCGAGCACGTGCCGCGACCCCGACGGGTCGGTCCACCCGCCGATGACGAACTCCTGGTCCTTGACGCACTTGAGCTTGAGCCAGTCGCGGCTGCGGCCCGCGGTGTACGGCGCGTCGAGGCGCTTGGCGATCAGGCCCTCCCAGCCGTCGGCGCAGGCCTCGTCGCGCAGCGCCAGCGGGTCGCCGTCGAGGGTCGGCGAGTGCAGCAACGGGCCGTCGTCGCGAACAACGGACTCCAGCAGCCCCCGCCGCGTCGACAACGGCAGGCGCGTGACGTCGAGGTCGTCGAGGACGAGCAGATCGAACAGGTGGCACTCGATCTCGACGCCGGTCGCGCGGGCCCGCGTCGGGTCGCTGAGGTGCATCCGCGCCTGCAGCGAGCCGAAGCGGCCGTCGGCGGCGACGATCTCGCCGTCGAGCACGAACCGGTCGGGGCCCGCGGCCTCGAGGGCCTCGACGACCTCCGGATAGCTCGCGTCCGCCGGCTTCTGGTTGCGGCTCCACAGCCGGGGGCGCTCGCCGCGCTCCCGGGTGGCGATGACGCGCACGCCGTCGTACTTCCGCTCGAAGCTCCAGCCCTCCGGGCCGGGCGGCGGGTCCGTCGGCTTGGTCAGCGTCGCGAGCATCGGCGCCCGGAACCCGGCGTCGGGGGCGCGGCGCAGCGCGCGGACCTGGTCCGGGGGCAGGTTCTCGAGGTCCAGCGGCTCCACGGGTCCTTCGTACCCCGCCGTCGTGCGACGCGCGCCACACCCCGGCAGGATGCGCCGGTATGAGCGAGCAGGCGGACGGCAACCGGTCAGATCTCGACCCCGCCGACCGCGCGGAGAACCTCGAGCAGCGCTACGTCGGTGAGCACCAGGAGACCGAGGAGCTCCTCGAGGGTCTCGACCCGGAACGCTCCGACGCCGACCAGACGACCGGCACCGTCGAGGGCGTCTCCCCGGGCGGCGCCGCCGAGGACCACGTGGAGAGCATGAGCCGCGACGACCCGTGAGGTCGCCGTGGCGCAGTCGGGTGAGTCGTGCCACGATCCTCCGCCATGCGCTACCTCGTTACCGGCGGTACCGGGTTCCTCGGGCGCGCCGTGCTGGCCCGTCTGCTCGCCCGTGAGGACTGCGAGGCGGTCTACGCCCTGGTCCGGCGGGGGTCGGTCGAGAAGCTCCGCCGACGCACCCGGGAGCTCGAGGGCGCGGACAAGCTCGTCACCGTGACCGGCGACCTCACCGCCGAACGGCTGGGCCTCTCCGACGAGACGATCATCGACCTGGCGGGCCAGGTCGACGACGTCCTGCACCTCGGCGCGATCTACGACGTCACCGCCGACGACGACGCGAACCGCTCGGCCAACGTCGACGGCACCCGCCACGTCGTCGCGGTCACCGCCGAGATCGGGGCCCGCTGCCTGCACCACGTCTCCAGCGTCGCCGTGGCCGGCGAGCACACCGGGGTGTTCACCGAGGACGACTTCGACCTCGGCCAGGAGTTCGGCAACCCGTACCACGAGACCAAGTTCGCGGCCGAGAAGATCGTCCGCGAGGAGTCGAGCACCGCATGGCGGGTCTACCGGCCCGCCGTCGTCGTCGGCGACTCGCAGACCGGCCAGATGGACAAGATCGACGGGCCGTACTACCTGATGGGCGCGATCAACGCGCTCGGGCGGCTCCCGGGCTTCCTGCGGGTGCCGGCCCCCGAGCTGGGTGCGACGAACATCGTCCCGGTCGACTACGTCGCCGACGCGATGGTCGCCCTGGTGCACACCGCCGGTCTCGACGGGCGCGCGTTCCACCTGGTCAATCCGCGCCCGCAGCCGCTCTCCGAGATCTACAACGCGCTGGCCGGCGCCCTCGGGGCCCCCAAGCTCCTGCCGGTGCTGCCGCCCGCCGTCGGGCAGGCACTCACCCGCGTCGCCGAGGGGATCGGCAGCACCCCGGCCGGTGGGTCGGCCCGCGACATCGCGCTCGCCGAGTTCGACATCCCGCCCGAGGTCCTGCCGCACCTGACGTTCTCGTGCGTCTACTCCTCCGAGGCCACCGTCGAGGCGCTCGACGGCTTCACCCCGCCGGAGTTCGGCGACTACGCGCCGGTCCTGGTCGAGTACTGGCGCGAGCACCTCGACCCGAACCGCGCGCGCCGCACGCCCCCCGGTCCCCCGCTGCTGGGGCGCCGCGTCGTCATCACCGGCGCCTCCTCGGGCATCGGGCGCGAGACCGCGATCAAGGTCGCCCGCAACGGCGGCGTCCCGCTGCTCGTCGCGCGGCGCACCGAGGAGCTCGAGGCCGTCAAGGACGAGGTCGAGCGCGAGGGCGGGCAGGCCCACGTCTACTCGTGCGACATCACCGACGGTGAGTCCGTCGACGCGCTGGTCAAGGCGCTGCTCGCGGACCACGCCGGGCCCGACACCGGCATCGACATGCTGGTCAACAACGCCGGGCGCTCGATCCGCCGGTCGGTGAAGCTCGAGCTCGACCGCTTCCACGACTTCGAGCGCACCATGGCGATCAACTACTTCGGCGCGGTGCGGCTGACGCTGGCGCTGCTGCCGCACATGATCGAGCGGCGGTTCGGGCACGTCGTGGACATCTCCTCCATCGGCGTGCAGACCGGGCCCCCGCGCTTCGCGGCCTACGTGGCCTCGAAGGCGGCGCTCGACGCGTGGGCGCGGATCGTCGCGACCGAGGTGATCGGTGACGGCGTCACGTTCACGACGATCCACATGCCGCTGGTCCGTACGCCGATGATCGCGCCGACGAAGATGTACGACGCGTTCCCGACGTCGAGCCCCGACGAGGCCGCGGACATGGTGATCCGCGCACTGGTCGACCGGCCGAAGCACATCGGGACGGCGCTGGGCACGCTCGGCGCCGTCTCGGCCAACCTCGCCCCGCGCCTGGTCGACGTGGTCATGCACGTGGCCTACCGGGTGTTCCCGGAGTCGTCCGCGGCTCGCGAGGGTACCGATGAGAAGACCCCCGGGGAGGACCGCGCCCTCGAGGCGGGTCCCCTGTCCCGGGGCGCGCAGGCCTTTGCCCGACTGCTTCCTGGAGTGCACTGGTGAGGACACCGTTCGGAACCCCGACCGAGCTCGCGACGGGGGTGCGGCTGCTGGTCGAGTCCGGCGTCGTCGCCCCGATCCGGCCCGACCGCGTGGTCCGGTTCCCGGTCGCGCTCTACCGCTACGGCTTCACCCCGACGACGGCGTTCGTCGTCGGGGCGTGGCGGCACCCGAACCGGCTCGCGATCGTCGACGACCGCGGCACGCTGACGTTCCAGGAGCTGCACACCCGTACCGACCGCCTCGCCCGCGCCCTCGCCGACCGCGGCCTGGGCCCGGGCAGCCGCGTCGCCGTGCTGTGCCGCAACCACCGCGGGCCGATCGAGACGATGATCGCCGCGTCGAAGATCGGCGCCGACGTCGTCCTGCTCAACACCGGGCTCTCGTCGCAGCAGATGGCCGCCGTCGCGGACGAGCAGGACATCACGACGATCGTCGTCGACTCCGACCTCGCCGACCGGCTGGACGAGGTCGACGACTCGGTGAAGCGGATCGCCGCGTGGCAGGAGGCCGGCGCGGCCTGCTGGGGCGACGACACCCTCGAGGGCCTCATCTCCGTCGACGGCTCCAAGGCCCTCCCGACGCGGCCGCCGACAGGCAAGACGATCGTGCTCACCTCCGGCACAACGGGGACGCCCAAGGGCGCCGAGCGCCCCTCCCCCACCGGGATCGGACCGGTCAACGCGATCCTCTCCCGCATCCCGCTGAGCGCCCGCGAGCCCGCGCTGGTCTCGGCGCCGCTGTTCCACACCTGGGGCTTCGCCGCGTACCAGATCGGCTCGCTCATGGGCTCGACGATCGTCCTGCGCCGCAAGTTCGACCCCGAGGACGCGCTGGCCCAGCTCGCGACCCACCGCTGCACGTCGATGTACGCGGTGCCGGTGATGCTGCAGCGAATCCTCGAGCTCGGCGCCGACGTCATCGCCCGCTACGACACCTCGGCGCTCAAGACGGTCACCGCGACCGGCTCGGCCATGCCCCCGCACAAGGTCACCGAGTTCCTCGACGCCTTCGGCGACAAGCTCTACATGCTCTACGGCTCGACCGAGGTCTCGTGGGCCTCGATCGCCAAGCCCGAAGAGCTCCGCGAGGAGCCGGGGACCGCGGGCCGGCCGCCCGTCGGGACCACCGTCAAGATCCTCGGTGACGACGACCAGGAGCTCGAGCCCGGCGAGACGGGCCGCATCTTCGTCGGGAACGACATGCTCTTCACCGGCTACACCGGCGGCCGCGGCGAGACCGAGGTCGTCGACGGCATGCTCGGCACCGGTGATCTCGGGCACTACGACGAGAACGGCCTGCTGTTCATCTCCGGCCGCGCCGACGACATGATCGTCTCGGGTGGGGAGAACATCCATGCCGGCGAGGTGGAGGGCCTGCTCTCCGACATGGACGGGGTCAAGGAGGCCGCGGTCGTCGGGGTCGACGACGAGGAGTACGGCCAGCGCCTGGCCGCCTACCTCGTGCTCGAGGACGGTGCCTCGCTCGACGCGGACGCGGTGCGCGACCACGTCAAGAACCACCTGGCGCGCTTCGCCTCGCCCCGTGACGTCGAGTTCCTCGACGAGCTGCCCCGCAACCAGACCGGCAAGGTGGTGAAGTCCGAGCTCGGCTCGTCGGACTCCTGACGCCCCGTTCCGCTCAGTGAGAGCTGTGCGTTCCTCCCGCTCCCCCCGGAGAACCCTGAGACCATGGGCACTCACCCCGGCCTGACGAAGGACGCCGATCCCGTCGACCTCGCGCGCGAGGTCACCGAGATGCTGCTGGCGAACGCGGCCGACAGCGACATCCCCGAGACCGGGGTGCAGCGCTCGATGCTGCGGTGCCTGGCGGCGCAGGGGCTCTACAGCGTGGCGGCGCCGGTCGCCGACGGCGGGCTCGGCCACGGCGAGCGCGCGCTCTGCGAGGTGGAGGAGGTCCTCGCCGGGGCCGACGCCGCGACCTGGTTCGTCCTCACCCAGCACCGCAGCCCGCAGGCGCTCACCGCGAACTCGTCGTACCCGGCGGCGAACGAGTACCGCGCGGCGCTCGCCCACGGCGACGAGCTCGGCGGGATCGCCATCGCCCACCTGCGCCGTCCGGGGACGCCGGCGGTGCGGGCCGTACCCGACGGGTCCGGCGGATGGCGGTTCACGGGCCGCTCGGAGTGGTGCACCGGGTGGGGGCTGGTCGACCTGGTGCTCATCGCCGCGGTGTCCGACGACGACCAGGTCGTGTTCGCCCTCCTCCCGGCCCACGAGCGGCCGGGCCTGCGGGCCTCCGCGCCGTACGCCCTGGCCGTCATGGGCGGCACCCGCACGGTGGGTCTGGAGCTCTCCGACATGCGGGTCCGCGGCGACGACGTGGCCGCCATCGTGGACCGCGAGGAGTGGCGACGCCGTGACGCCGACACCGTCGTCGACACCAAGCCGGCCACCCTGGGCCTGCTGCGCCGGGTGATCGACGAGACGGTGCGGACCGGGCACGAGCGCGACCGCCCGGCGGCGCTCGAGGAGGCCCAGGCGCTGACCGCGGCGGCCTGGCCGCTGCGGGAGCGGGCCTACGAGCTGCGGTTCAGCCCGGAGCGGAATCGGTTCGTCCAGGAGCGGCTGTCGCTGCGGGGCCGGATCGCGGAGCTCACGGTGCGGGCCGCGGCCGGGCTCGTGGCCGCGCGGGGCGGGTCGGCGATGTACAGGTCGTCGCACGAGCAGCGGTGGTCGCGCGAGGCGATGTTCCACCTCGTGCAGGCGCAGACCGACGACGTGCGGGCGGCGCAGTTGGCGGCGTTCGCTCGTCCGTGAGCGCTGCCCCCGTGCCAGCGAAGCGTCGACGCTTGCAACCAGTGGCAGGAAATCCACTTCGTCGGCGACGCCGCGCCGGGCTGGCCCGATCTCGCTAGGGTCGGCCGCGTGAACGGACGGCTGGTGTGGATCGATTGCGAGATGACGGGGCTGGACCTCGCGAACGACGCGCTCATCGAGATCGCGGCGCTCGTCACGGACGCCGACCTGGTCCCCCTCGGTGAGGGCGTCGACGTCGTCATCCACGCCTCCGACGAGGCGCTGGCGAACATGCCCGAGGTCGTCGTCGACATGCACGCGAAGTCGGGGCTGACCGAGGAGGTCCGGGCCTCGACGGTGACCATGGCCGAGGCCGAGAAGCAGGTGCTCGAGTACGTCCGCCGCCACGTCCCCGACCCGCGGACCGCTCCGCTGTGCGGCAACTCCATCGCCACCGACCGCGGGTTCATCGCGCGCGACATGCCCGAGCTCGACGAGCACCTGCACTACCGCATGATCGACGTCAGCTCGATCAAGGAGCTGTGCCGGCGCTGGTACCCCCGCATCTACTACGCGCAGCCCGAGAAGGGCCTGGCCCACCGGGCGCTGGCCGACGCGCGGGAGTCGATCCGCGAGCTGGAGTACTACCGCCGCACCGCCTTCGTCCCCCTCCCCGGGCCCTCGACCGACGAGGCCCGCGCGGCGGCGTCGGACGTCCTCGCCGCGGACGCGGCCGGCGCGGGCGCCGCGGAGGCGATCGAGGCCGGGCAGCAGGGCTCCGCCGGGGGGCAGGCCCCCGCTCCGGGCTCGGGCTGACCTCGGGGGACAACCCCGTAGCGGAGCACCCGGCCCGGGCTTGTACGCTTGGCGGGCCGCCGGGGAGACCGGGCGGCGATGGTGGGTGTAGCTCAGTTGGCAGAGCACTGGGTTGTGATCCCAGGTGTCGCGGGTTCAAGTCCCGTCACTCACCCGGACGGCAGCGGTACCCCCGTTGCCGGACCGGAAGATCGAGCTTGATAGTCTTCTGGTCACGCGCCGTTAGCTCAATGGGCAGAGCAAGTGACTCTTAATCACTGGGTTCGGGGTTCGAGTCCCTGACGGCGCACCCTT
>NZ_JBVPVA010000680.1:0-6734 GCF_055612215.1 Actinomycetospora sp.
AGGGCCGCCAGGGCAACGTCTACCGGGCGCCGCAGGTCCCGTCCGGGCCCGGAGTGGTCGTGGCCGCGGACACCTCCTACACCGCGTACAACAACGACACCGCGGCCAACAACTCGGTCTACAACCTCTATCCGCTGCTGCCCGTCCTCTCCGCCGCCACCGTCCTCGACAACGACGGCACCCCGCTGGTCAACGGCGACATGATGGACGGGATCGACCTCGTCTCGTCCACCCCGGAGACGGTGCAGTGGAAGATCAAGCCCGGCGTGACCTGGTCCGACGGCCAGCCGTGGAACTGCAAGGACTTCTACCTCGCCTACCTCGCGGGTAGCGGCAAGATCCCCGGCTTCACCGCCGCGAGCACGAACGGCTACGGCAACATCGGCCAGGCCCAGTGCCTGAACGACACGACCTTCCAGGCCACGTTCGCCCAGCCCTTCGCGGACTACATCGGCCTGTTCAGCCAGAACAACGGCGACCTGCTGCCGGCCCACGTCCTGGAGCAGAGGACCGGGATCCCCGACGTCCGCCAGATCACCCCGCAGTCGCCGCCCGACCAGCTCGCGAAGCTGACCCAGTTCTGGAACACCGGGTGGAACGGCTTCGACAAGTCGGTCGACCTGTCCTCCGGCCCGTACCAGTTCGACAGCTGGGTGCAGGACCAGTCGGTGAAGCTCACGCGGAACCCGGCCTGGAAGGGCGCGCCCGGCGGCCCGGAGACCCTGACCTACCGCAACATCGCGGACGCCACGGCCGCGGCCCAGGCGCTGCAGAACAACGAGATCCAGGTGACGGCCAACCAGCCGGACGTCAACTCGGCGAACCTGCTGCGCGGGCTGGCCGCCCAGGGCATCAAGTTCCAGGCGACGTCCGGCGCGTCGTACGAGCACCTGGACATGAACTTCAAGAACCCGCTCTTCGCCGACAAGGCGGTGCGGCAGGCGTTCGCCCAGTGCGTCCCGCGCCAGGAGATCGTCGACAAGCTCATCAAGGGCATCCAGCCCGACGCGGCGCCGCTGCAGAGCCTGATGTTCCTGCCCACCCAGAAGGGCTACCAGGACGCCTACTCGCAGATCGCGACCGGCGACCTCGCCCAGGCCAACCAGACGCTCACCGCCGACGGGTGGGCCAAGGGTCCGGACGGCATCTACGCCAAGGCCGGGAAGCCGTTGACGTTCCGGATCAGCCACACCAACGTGCCGCGGCGCGTGCAGACGGTGCAGCTGATCCAGGCGGCCTGCGGTCAGGCCGGCATGAAGGTGGTCGACGACGACGACCCGAACTTCCTCGACACCCGCGTCGGGGCCGGGGACTTCGACGTCGCGCTCTACGCGTGGCAGAACGACCCGTTCGTCTCCTCCCACCAGTCGATCTACCAGACCGGTGGCGGGCAGAACCACCAGAACTACTCGAACCCCCAGGTCGACGCGCTGATGGCGCAGGCGACGTCCAACCTCGACCCCAACGGCTACCTCCAGCAGTGGCAGCAGGCCGACAAGCTCCTGGCCGGGGACGTGGCCTCGGTCCCGCTGTACGTCCAGCCGAACACCGTCGGCTATACCGACAAGATCGACAACGTGTGGTACCAGCCGAACCTCGGCGCCATGCTGCACGCGAACGAGTGGGCCGTCAGTCAGTAGCCTCCGGCTCCCCGCCGGGCCGGCGATCCCGGCCCGGCGGGGACGGCCACGAAGGAGAGGTGACACGTGGCCGCGTACATCGTGCGGCGCATCCTGATCTCGATCGGCGTGCTGTTCGTGGCGTCGTTCCTGCTCTACCTCGCGGTGGCCACCTCGGGCGATCCCCTCGGCGCGCTGAAGGCCCGCCCGGGCATCACGCAGGCGACCATCGACACGACGGCGCGGGCGCTGGGGCTCGACCAGCCGGTCGTCGTGCGCTGGTGGACCTGGCTCACCGGCGTGCTGAGCGGTGACTGGGGCACCAGCGTCGCCCTGGGGCAGGCGCAGGCCCCGGTGTTCCCGACCGTGATGCACGCGCTGTGGGTGACCATCCGCCTCGTCGTGATCGCCGAGGTCGTCGCGCTCCTCGGCGGGGCCGCGGTCGGCGCCGTCGCGGCGCTGCGGCAGTACTCGATCACCGACTACGTCGCGACGACCCTCGCCTTCGTCCTGTTCTCGATGCCCGTCTTCTGCATCGCGATCATCCTCAAGACCTACGGCATCCAGTTCAACCTGCTGCTCATCGACCTCGGCGGCGACCGCTGGCTCACCACGGCGGGCCCGCCCGACAGCGGGTTCACCGGCAGCCCCGGGCACGTGTTCTTCACCTTCACCGGGACCTACCTCCTCCCGACGATCGCGCTGGCCTCGATCAGCTTCGCCGCCTACAGCCGCTTCCAGCGGGCGTCGATGCTCGAGGTCATGCGCCAGGACTACGTGCGGACGGCGCGGGCGAAGGGGCTCTCCGAGCGGCAGGTGGTGCTGCGGCACGCGCTGCGCAACGCGCTGCTCCCGGTCACGACCTACTTCGCCTACAACTTCGGCGCGGTGTTCGGCGGCGCGATCGTCACCGAGCAGGTGTTCGGCTGGAACGGGATGGGCTCGCTGCTCGTGCGCTCCATCGGGCAGTACGACCCGAACATGCTCATGGGCTGGCTGCTCGTCACCGCCACGATCGTCGTGCTGTTCAACCTGATCGCGGACATCGCGTACAGCTACCTCGACCCGAGGATCCGCCTTGGCTGAGACCACCGACGTCGCCCGGAGACATCCCGGCAAGGTCCCGACGCCCGACCCGGCGAGGGACGGCGGGGAGCCGGGCGGGGTGTACCTCTCGCAGGGGCAGCTCGTCCTGCGGCGCTTCCTGCGCCACCGCGCGGCGATGACCAGCCTGACGATCCTCGTGCTGTTCGTCCTCTTCGTCTATGTCGCACCCCCGTTCCTCGGCTACTCGCTCACCGACCTCTCCGCCGGCTCCTACGAGGACCCGAGCGCGGCCCACGTCTTCGGCACCGACCAGGTCGGCGCGGACGTCTTCTCGCTGGTGATGAAGGGCGCCCAGTTCTCGCTGCAGATCGGGCTGTTGACCACGGTCATCGCGACGGTGATCGGGGTGCTGCTGGGGACGCTCGCCGGCTACCTCCGGCGCGGGGCGGACACGGCGATCTCGCGCCTGACCGACCTGTTCCTGGTCGTCCCGCTCCAGGCCGCGGCGGCGGTGCTGATCAACGGCGTCGGCGGGTCGTGGTGGCTCGTCGGCCTGGTCCTCGGGTTCTTCCTGTGGATGCCGATCGCCCGCGTCACCCGCGCGGAGTCGCTGGCGCTGTCCCAGCGGGAGTTCATCGAGGCGGCCCGCGCCGCCGGGGCCACGACGTGGCGGATCGTGACGCGGCACCTGGTGCCCAACATGGTCGGCACGATCGTCGTCAACGCGACGCTCACCCTCTCGCTGGCGGTGCTCACCGAGGCGGCGCTCTCGTTCATCGGCCTCGGCGTCCGGATCCCGGACACGTCGCTGGGGCTGGTGCTCAACCAGAACTACACCCAGCTGGCGACGCGGCCGTGGCTGTTCTGGGCGCCCTTCGTCGCGATCGTGCTGATCTCCCTGACCATCAACTTCATCGGCGACGGGCTGCGCGACGCGTTCGACCCCCGCCAGACCCGGAGGTGAGTCCGGTGGCCCAGGACGAGGCGCTCCTCGAGGTCGACGGCCTCTCCGTGACGTTCAGCTCCGAGGAGGGCGACGTCCACGCGGTGCGCGACGTGAGCTTCCGGGTCGAGCCGGGGGAGGTGCTCGGCGTCGTCGGCGAGTCCGGGTCGGGCAAGTCGGTGTCGCTCATGGCGGTGCCGCGGTTGCTGCCCGGCTCGGCCCGGGTCACCGGCTCGATCCGCTTCGCCGGCCGGGAGCTGGTCGGGGCGTCGCCCGAGACGCTGCGCGGCCTGCGGGGCGCCGACGTCGCGGTGATCTTCCAGGACCCGATGAGCTCGCTGAACCCGGTGCACACGGTGGGCCGCCAGATCGCCGAGGCCCGGCGCGCGCACGACCGCGTGTCCAAGGACGAGGCGTGGTCCGACGCCGTCGCCGCGCTCGCCCTCGTCGACATCCCGCAGCCGGAGGCCCGCGCGAAGCAGTACCCGCACGAGTTCTCCGGCGGCATGCGCCAGCGCGCGATGATCGCGATGGCCATGGTCAACCGGCCGCGGCTGATCATCGCCGACGAGCCCACGACCGCGCTCGACGTCACGGTCCAGGCGCAGGTGCTCGAGGTGCTCGACCAGGTCCGGGTCGAGTCGGGCGCGTCGATGGTGCTGGTCAGCCACGACCTCGGCGTGGTGGCCGGCACCGCGGACCGGGTGCAGGTGATGTACGGCGGGACGATCGTGGAGACCGGCCCGACCGAGGACGTCTTCGACCGCCCCCGGATGCCCTACACCGTCGGGCTGCTGTCCTCGCTGCCCGTCGTCGACCAGCTCGGCGGGCGGCTCACCCCCATCCCCGGCGCCCCGCCCTCACTCGTCGCGCTGCCGTCCGGGTGCTCGTTCGCGCCCCGCTGCCCGCTGGTCGAGGACGCGTGCCGGATCGAGGAACCCCCGTTGATCACGGTCCGCGCGGAGCACTCGACCCGCTGCCGCCGCTGGGAGGTCCTCGCCGAGGGCGGGGCGAGCGACCTGTTCGCCCACGCGCAGGGCTCGACCGGGAGCGACACCGGGAACGACGTGGAGGTGTCCGCATGACCACGGCCCCCGCCGGGACCCCCGCGGCCGCGGAGTCCGACGACCCCGATAGCGCCCTGCTGCAGGTCCGGGACCTCACGACGACCTTCCCGGTCCGCAGCCGCGGCGTCTTCCCCCGCGTCACCGGGCGCGTCCAGGCCGTCACCGGGGTGTCCTTCGACGTCGAGGAGGGCGAGACCCTCGGCCTCGTCGGGGAGTCCGGGTGCGGCAAGTCCACGACCGGCCGCTCGGTCCTGCAGCTCATCCGGCCCGACTCCGGCTCGGTGCGCTACGCCGGCCGCGAGCTGGTCGGGCTCTCGGCCGCGCAGATGCGCCCGCTGCGCCGTGACCTCGCGATGGTGTTCCAGGACCCGTTCGGCTCGCTCGACCCGCGGCTGCCGGTCTCCGAGCTCATCGCCGAGCCGCTGCGCATCCACGCCGTGCATCCCGACGAGGCGGCCCTGCGCGCCCGCGTCGAGGAGCTCCTCGGGCTGGTCGGGCTCAAGGCCGAGCACCGTAACCGGTACTCCCACGAGTTCTCCGGCGGCCAGCGCCAGCGCATCGGGATCGCCCGGGCCCTCGCGGCGGACCCGCGGGTGATCGTCCTCGACGAGCCGGTCTCCGCGCTCGACGTCTCGGTGCAGGCCGGCGTCGTGAACCTGCTCGAGGACCTGCAGGAGCGCCTCGGGCTGTCCTACCTGTTCATCGCCCACGACCTCTCCGTGGTCCGCCACATCTCCGACCGCGTCGCGGTGATGTACCTGGGCAAGGTCGTCGAGATCGGCGACGCCGCGCAGGTGTACGACAACGCCCGGCACCCGTACACCAGGGCGCTGCTCTCGGCGGTGCCCCTGCCGGACCCGGCCGCGGAACGGCGCCGCCGCACGTCCCGGGTGGTCCTCTCCGGGGAGATCCCCAGCCCGGCGGACCCGCCGTCGGGGTGCCGCTTCCGCACCCGGTGCCCGAAGGCCCGGCAGCGCTGCGCCGACGAGGTCCCGCTGCTGCGCCCGTCCGACCCGGCCGGGCGGCACACGTTCGCCTGCCACTTCCCGGACGGCGACGCGGACTCCGCCGCCTGAGGCGGTCGCGGGCCGTCGAGGAGACGCTGGTGCACCGCCCGAGCCCGGATCCCCGTGCATGAGCGTCTCCTCGGTGGCAGGACGGGTACAGGACCCTCCGTGGACGAGATCGCGGAGTGGAGCCGGGCCCAGGCGCGGGTGATCGCGCTGATGGAGGCCGCGACCGACGAGCAGGTGGAGCGCACCGTCCCCGCCACCCCGGACTGGACGGCGCGGGACCTGTTCGCGCACATGGTCGGCCTCGGGAGCGACGTCGTCGCCGGGGACGAGCCCGACGACCACAACCCGGACTGGACCGCGAAGCAGGTCGAGCAGCGCAGGGACCGGTCGGTCAGCGACCTCGTGGACGAATGGCGCGAGACCGCCGAGCCGCTGCGGGCGTGGATGGCCGAGCACGGCACGCGCCCGCTCGGCGACGTGATCATCCACGAGCAGGACCTCCGCGGAGCCCTCGGCGTCCCCGGCGGCCAGGACACCGACGGGCTGGCGGCGATCCGCGACCGGTTCGCCCCGCGGGTCGGCGGCCGGCTGCCCGAGGGGACCACGCTGGGGCTCGTCGGGGAGTCGTGGTCGTGGGCCTCCGACGGTGGGGACCCGGAGCAGGCCGACGTCGTGATCGCGGCCCCGGACTTCGATCTCGCCCGCGCGCTGCTGGCCCGCCGCTCGGCCGACCAGCTCCGCGCCTGGACCCGCTCCGGCGACGTCGAGCCGGTGCTCGACGCGTTCGCCACCCTCGGCCCGCTGCCGGAGGACGACCGGCACGAGTAGGCCCGATGCCGGGACCCTCACGGGTCCGGCCCACCGGGCGCCGCCCCGTGGCGGTCCACTCGGTCGCACACGGCCCGCCGAACGGACCGCCACTAGGGTCGGCGGCGTGCCCGTGCCCCGCCGGATGGTCCTGGTCCACGCCCATCCCGACGACGAGACCATCACGTGCGGCGGGCTGATGGCGCGGGCGGTCGAGGCGGGCGTCGGGGTCACG
>NZ_JBVPVA010000685.1:0-4598 GCF_055612215.1 Actinomycetospora sp.
CACGGACGTCGGCCTCGAGGCTCGAGGCGTGCGCGAGCGTGTGGCCGGCGAGGTCGTCGACCACCTGCGCGGTGATGTGCCGCGAGGACCGGGTGACGACCAGGCGCGGACGCCCCGGGGTGCCCTCGACCTTCTTGCGCAGGCGCGCGTGCCGACGCACGCGGCCCGTGCGGCGGGTCTCGGAGACGTTCTTGCCGACCTGGGTCGGCTTCTTCTGGGTGGTCTCGGCCATCACTTACCCGTCTTCCCGACCTTGCGGCGGATCTGCTCGCCGGCGTACCGGACGCCCTTGCCCTTGTACGGGTCGGGCTTGCGCAGCCGGCGGATGTTCGCGGCGACCTGGCCGACGACCTGCTTGTCGATGCCCTGCACCGAGAAGCGGGTCGGGCTCTCCACCGTGAAGCTGATGCCCTCCGGCGCCTCGATGCGCACGGGGTGGCTGTAGCCCAGCGCGAAGACCAGGGTGTTGCCCTGGAGCTGCACGCGGTAGCCGACGCCGTGGATCTCGAGCTTGCGCTCGAAGCCCTGCGTGACCCCGAGGACGAGGTTGTTGATCAGTGAGCGCGAGAGCCCGTGCAGCGAGCGGTTCTCCCGGTCGTCGTCGGGACGCGACACCTGCAGGACGCCGTCGTCGACCGCGACCGCGATGGGGCGGTCGACGGTGTGGCTCAGGGTCCCCTTGGGGCCCTTGACCGTGACCTTCTGGCCCTCGATCGCGACGTCGACACCCGACGGCACGGCGATCGGGGCCTTGCCGATGCGTGACATGGTTCGGTTCCCCTTCCCGCTACCAGACGAAGGCGAGGACTTCCCCGCCCGTCCGTCGTTGGTAGGCCTGCCGGTCGGTCAGCAGACCCGAGGACGTCGAGATGATCGCGACGCCGAGGCCGCCGAGCACGCGGGGCAGCTCGGTCGACTTCGCGTAGATCCGCAGGCCGGGCTTCGAGACCCGCTTGAGGCCGGCGATGCTGCGCTCGCGGTTCGGCCCGTACTTCAGGTCGATCACGAGGCTCTGGCCGACGGCGGCCGGCTCCGTGCGGTAGGCCGCGATGTAGCCCTGCTCGAGCAGGACCTGGGCCACCATGGCCTTGAGCTTGCTGTGCGGCATGGAGACGCTCTCGTGGAACGCCGAGTTGGCGTTCCGGACGCGCGTCAGCATGTCCGCGATCGGGTCGGTCATCGTCATGGCGACCAGGTCACCTTCCTCGCCGTGGTACCCCGGGTCGTCCGGCGGGCGGACGACCCCGTAGCGGGCCTGCGGCGTCCGGGGCGGGTCAGAGAATTGTCGGGGGTCCGGCCGGGCGCCCCGATGCCGTCGAGCAGGTGCTCGCGGTGGGCGACCCGCTGGATGAGGGCCAGGAGCTGCGGGTCGATCGCGCGACCGGGCAGCTCGTCCTCGGCGGGCACGTCGTCGTGGGTGGGCACCGCGCTCACCACGACGACTTGCTGACGCCCGGGAGCTCGCCCTTGTGCGCCATCTCGCGCAGGCAGACGCGGCAGAGTCCGAACTTGCGCAGGACCGCGCGCGCACGCCCGCACCGGTTGCAGCGGGTGTAGCCGCGGACCTTGAACTTCGGGGTCTTCGCGGCCTTGTTGACCAGTGCCTTCTTCGCCATCTCAGTTCTCCCTGAACGGGAAGCCGAGGGCGCGCAGGAGGGCCCGGCCTTCCTCGTCGGTGGTCGCGGAGGTGACCACGGTGATGTCCATCCCCCGCGGCCGGTCGATCGAGTCCTGGTCGATCTCGTGGAACATCGACTGGTCGGACAGACCGAACGTGTAGTTGCCGGACCCGTCGAACTGCTTCGGCGAGAGCCCACGGAAGTCGCGGATGCGCGGGAGGGAGATCGAGACCAGGCGGTCGAGGAACTCCCACATCCGCGCGCCCCGCAGCGTCGTGCGGGCGCCGATCGGCATCCCCTCGCGCAGCTTGAACTGCGCGATCGACTTGCGGGCCCGCCGGATCTCCGGCTTCTGGCCGGCGATGAGGGTGAGGTCGCGGACCGCGCCCTCCATCAGCTTCGAGTCGCGCGCGGCCTCGCCGACGCCCATGTTCACGACGACCTTGACGACGCCGGGCACGAGCATCGGGTTCTCGTAGCCGAACTGCTCGGTGAGCGCCGGCCGGATCGCATCGCGGTAGCGCTGCTGCAGACGGGGACGGGTGTCGGTCTCGGTCGACGACGTCTCGGTGCTCGTCATGAGATGTCCTTCCCCGTGCCGCGGGAGATGCGGACGCGCTTCTGCTCGCCCTCGCCGCCCTCGCGGTAGCCGACGCGGACCGGCTTGCCGTCGGCGTCGACGACCATCACGTTGGAGACGTGGATCGCGGCCTCCTGCGTGACGATCCCGCCGGACTGCGCACCACGCTGGTTCGCGGACTGGGCCGTGTGCTTCTTGACGCGGTTGACGCCCTCGACGAGGACCCGGTCGCGGTCCGGGTAGGCCTTGATGACCTTGCCCTTCGCGCCCTTGTCCTTACCGGCGATGACGAGGACCGTGTCGCCCTTCTTCACCTTCATCTGGCTACAGCACCTCCGGCGCGAGCGAGATGATCCGCATGAAGCGCTTGTCGCGCAGCTCCCGGCCGACGGGGCCGAAGATGCGGGTCCCGCGCGGCTCGCGGTCGTTCTTGATGATGACCGCGGCGTTCTCGTCGAACTTGATGTACGAGCCGTCCGGGCGGCGCTTCTCCTTGGCGGTGCGCACCACGACGGCCTTGACGACGTCGCCGCGCTTGACCCCGGACGCCGGGATGGCCTCCTTCACGGTGGCCACGATGACGTCGCCGATCCCCGCGTAGCGGCGGGAGGAGCCACCGAGCACACGGATGCACAGGATTTCCCTGGCTCCCGTGTTGTCGGCGACCCGGAGTCGCGACTCCTGCTGGATCACTGCTTCTCTCCTGACCTTCCCGGCGACGAGCGCCGGATGGTTTCGGCGTTCCTGATTACTTGGCCTTCTCGAGGATCGAGACGAGGCGCCAGCGCTTGGTCGCCGACAGCGGCCGGGTCTCCATGAGGAGCACGCGGTCGCCGGGGCCGGCGGTGTTGTGCTCGTCGTGCGCCTTGACCTTCTTGGTCCGGCGGATGACCTTCGAGTAGCGCGGGTGCTTCACCCGGTCCTCGAGGCTCACGACGATCGTCTTGGCCATCTTGTCGGAGACGACCAGGCCCTCACGCGTCTTGCGCAGGCCGCGGTCGTCGTTCCGCTCGGAGACCGGGCTCTGCTCGGTCTTGCCGGCCGTCTTGACCTCGGAGCGGACCTGCTGCTCCTCGTCGCGCTCCGGAGCGGTGGCTCCGGAGCTCGTGGCGGTGCTCTCGCTCATGCCGCTCCTTCCTCGTCAGGAGCCGCGGACAGGCCCAGCTCCCGCTCGCGCATCACGGTGTAGATGCGGGCGATGTCGTGCCGGACGGTCCGCAGCCGGCGATTGTTGTCCAGCTGCCCGGTCGCCATCTGGAACCGGAGGTTGAACAGCTCGGCCTTCGCCTCGCGGGCACGCGCGACGAGCTCCTCACCGGTCAGCTCGCGCAGCTCGCTGGCGGGGATTCCCGCTGCCATCAGAACGCCTCCTCACGGGTGACGATGCGGCAGCGCATCGGCAGCTTGTGCTGCGCACGACGCAGTGCCTCACGGGCGGTGGCCTCGTTGGGGTAGCTCATCTCGAACATGACCCGGCCGGGCTTCACGTTCGCGATCCACTTCTCCGGCGAGCCCTTGCCGGAGCCCATGCGGGTCTCGGCGGGCTTCTTCGTCAGCGGGCGGTCCGGGAAGATGTTGATCCAGACCTTGCCGCCACGACGGATGTGGCGCGTGATCGCGATACGGGCCGACTCGATCTGCCGGTTGGTGACGTAGCCGTGCTCGAGCGCCTGGATGCCGAAGTCGCCGAACGCCATCTGCGTCCCGCCCTTCGCGGCACCCGAACGGTCCGGCCGGTGCTGCTTGCGGAACTTGACCTTGCGCGGGATCAGCACGCGTCAGCCCTCCGATCCGGAGCTCGCGGGGGTCGACGACGCGGCCTCGGCGGCGGCGCGCCCGGCCTCGGTGCCCGAGCCGGTCGTGCCCGAGGCGCCCGAACGACGACCGCGGGGGCGGTCGCCGCCACGGCCGGCGCGGCCACCACGCGGGTCGCGCGTGGCGGCGTCGAGGGCCGCCTGACGCTCCGACTCGCGCTTGCCGCCGACCACGTCGCCCTTGTAGATCCAGACCTTCACGCCGATGCGGCCGAAGTTGGTCCGGGCCTCGAACAGGCCGTAGTCGATCTCGGCGCGGAGCGTGTGCAGCGGCACGCGCCCCTCGCGGTAGAACTCCGAGCGCGACATCTCCGCGCCGCCGAGACGGCCGGAGCACTGCACCCGGATGCCCTTGACGCCCGGGCTGCGCATGGCCGACTGCATGGCCTTGCGCATCGCGCGGCGGAAGGACACGCGGTTCGACAGCTGCTCGGCCACGCCCTGCGCGACGAGCTGCGCGTCGGCCTCGGCACCCTTGACCTCGAGGATGTTGAGCTGGACCTGCTTGCCGGTCAGCTTCTCGAGGTTGCCGCGCAGCCGGTCGGCCTCCGCACCGCGACGGCCGATGACGATGCCCGGGCGGGC
>NZ_JBVPVA010000737.1:0-5030 GCF_055612215.1 Actinomycetospora sp.
GGTGACCCACCCCGTCGTGCGGACCCATCCGGAGACCGGGCGCCGCACGCTCTTCGTCAACGCGGCCTTCACGACCCGGATCGTCGGGATGGCGCCGGCGGAGTCGGACGCGCTGCTGCGCCACCTCTTCGCCCAGGCGCACACCCCGGAGTTCCAGGTCCGGTACCGCTGGACCGAGGGCACCGTGGCGTTCTGGGACAACCGGGCGACGCAGCACTACGCGGTCGGCGACTACGGCTCGCACGTGCGCGTGGCCGAGCGGGTCGCGATCCGCGGCGACGTCCCGTTCTGAGCCGCTCCCGGCCCCCCGCGCGTAACGAACGACTCGTTCGTGGCGTCTAGCTGCACGAACGAGTCGTTCGTTCCGGCGGCGCGGGAGGCGGAGGGCCGCGGCAATCAGGCGAGCACCCGCTGCCAGAGGCGCTCCGAGGAGCCGCCGACCATGCCGACCTCGGTCAGGAAGCCGAGGACCTTCTCGAGCATGTAGCGCTTGGTCGCGCGGTGGTGCGGGTTCGCCAGCGCCGCCGCGCGCCCGACGCGGCCGGAGAGGCCGACGCTGCGGTAGATCCGCGCCTGCCAGAGCGAGTTGACGACCTCGGTGCTCACCAGCGCCGTCAGCCACCGCTCCTTCTCGAGCTGGGCCCGCGACAGCGTCGGGACGAGGCGGGCCAGCTCCTCGCGGGCGAAGCGCACGTGGCGCGCCTCCTCCACGACGTGCACCCGCGCGACCGAGCGCATCAGCGGGAGCACGCGCTCGTCGTGCATCGACTCGCGCTGCAACCGGTCGGTGGCCTCCTCGGCGACGAGGACCGACGCGAACATGCTCGCGCCCGCGCCGAGGTGGCCGTACCAGCCGCCGAGGCGGTGGAGTGGGCCGTGGGGGCGGTAGTCCGGGCAGCCCAGGGCGTCGACGGCCTTGGCGAACATCACCGAGTGGCGGGTCTCGTCGCCGACCTCGGTGAGCGCGTACTGCGCGTGGGGGCGGCGCAGGTCGAGGTCGAAGGCGTGGCGGACCAGCATCTGCATGAGCAGGACCTCGAACCAGAGGCCCACCGAGAGCAGGCTGGCCGCCTCGTGGCGCGCCAGGGTGCGCCGGGCGTCGTCGTCGAGGTCGTCCCACAGCGCGGTGCCGTAGAGCGAGATCCGCTCCGGCGCGACGGCCCAGCCCTGCGGGTCGACGGGGGCCGCCCAGTCCACCTCGAGGGCCGGGTCGAGGGTGTGCCGCGCGCTGGCCGTGAGCAGGCGGGCCGCGGAGCGGTCCCGGTCGAGAGCCGTCATGTGACACAATGTATCCCGTACAGCTTGTTCCGCATAGTTGTCGGTACCGCGAACCGGGAGGACGCTGGTCGGACCATGGACGGCAGGACGCGGCGCTGGGCAGGTCACCGGGAGGCTCGACGCCTCGAGCTGGTCGACGCCGCCGTGTGCGCGATCGAGGAGCACGGGCCCGAGGTCACCACCGAGCAGATCGCCGCCCGGGCGGGCGTCTCGCGTCCCGGCCTCTACCGGCACTTCGACGGCAAGGACGACCTCCAGGCCGCGATCGCCGCCCGCAGCGTCGAGCGGCTGGTCACCGAGCTGGAGCCGGTGTGGCGCCCGTCGGGCCGGCCGCGCGAGATGCTCGAGCGCGCGATCGCCGCGCACCTGCGCTGGCTCTCCTCGCACGAGAACGTCTACCACTACCTCAAGCGGAACTCGCTGCCCTCGAGCGACTCGGTGGAGACGGCGAGCACGAACGTCCGGGGCGTGGTCTCCCTGCACGTGGCGCGGATGCTCGTCGACGGGTCGCTCGGCGCGGAGATCCCGGCGGCCACGGCGCACCCGCTGGCCTACGGCCTCGTCGGGATGGTGGACGCGGCCGCGGCGCACTGGCTCGACGAGCCCCACGACGCCGACGTCGAGGCCCTCGGGGCCCAGCTGACCGAGGCGTGCTGGGCCGTGATCCGCGTGACCGTCGGCAGCCGCGTGATGAACGCGCTCAACCGGGTAGGGGCCGAGACCGCGTCGTGACCCCTGCTCGTCGAGGCCGTCGGACCCATCGCCCATGATGTGACCGACCCGCGAGGAGGCCCCGATGGCGCTGGTTCGGTCGTTCCCGACCATCCTGTCCGACCGCCTGCCCGAGACGCGCGACTTCTACGTGTCGCTGCTGGGCTTCCACGTCGCCTTCGACAGCGACTACTACGTCGCGCTCGCGACGCCGCCCGACGCCGAGGGTCAGCCGACGTGCGAGCTCGGCATCTGGGCGGTCGGCCACGAGATCGTCCCGCCGCCCTACCGGGCCGACCCCGCGGGCATCGTCCTGACCTTCGTCGTCGACGACGTCGACGCGTTCCACGTCGAGGCCCGGCGCCAGGGCGTCCCAGTGGTGGCGCCGCCGCGCGACCAGTTCTACGGCCGGCGCCGGATGCTCGTGACCGACCCGAACGGCCTGCTCGTGGACGTCTCGACGCCGTGCACCCCCTCGCCGGAGTTCCGGGCCGAGATGCTGCGCCGCGGGATCGCGCCGGCCACGAGCCCGTAGTCGCGCCGGGGTGAGGGCGCCCTCACCTAGAGTGGATCGCGTGCGGCGTGGGCGGCGGGACGACCCGATCCTCGAGGCCCTCGCGGGCAGCGGGCGCGGGATGGCCGACGCGGCGCTGCCGACCGCGGCGTTCGTCCTCGTGTGGCTGGTCGCGCAGGCGGTGGGCGGACCGGAGCCGATCCTGCTCGGCGGGCTCGGGGCGGTCGTCGTGGCCGGGGTGATCGCGGTCGTCCGGTGGCGCGGCGGGGAGCGGCCCCGGGCCGCGTCGGTCGGCCTGCTGATCGCCGTCGCCGCGACCCTCATCGCGCTCTACACCGGCCGGGCCGAGGACTTCTTCCTCCCGCGCATCATCGCCAACGGCGGGAGCCTCGCCGCCTGGCTCGTCTCGATCGCGGTCCGCTGGCCGCTGCTCGGGCTCGTCGTCAGCACCGCGCTGGGCCGGCCGCGGGCGTGGCGCGACGACCCGGACCTGGTGCGCGGCTACTCCCGGGCGAGCTGGCTGTGGGCGGCGCAGTACCTCGTGCGGATCGTGGTGCTGCTGCCGCTCTGGTTCGCCGACCAGGTGGTTGCCCTGGGGATCGCGCAGGTGGTCCTGACGTGGCCGCTCGTGCTGGTGTGCGCGCTCGGGTCGTGGCCGCTGGTGCGCTCGGCGCTGCCGCCGGGGCATCCCGGGCCGCGGCACCCGGTCGAGGGCGGGTTCGTACCGGCGACGTCGGATGTGGCCGGGCCGACCTGACGACGGGGCTCTGCCGGCCCGACGACGGGGCTCTGCCGACCCCGACGACGGGGCTTTACTGCCACTGGGTGCAAGCGTCGACGCTTCGCTTGCACTCAGAGAAGAGCCGTTCAGCGGACCGGCGCGGGCTCCGGACGCTTCGGGGGCCGGCCGTCCCCGGTGCTGCGGCCCTGGACCCGCCGGGTCACCCACGGCAGCAGGTGCGCCCGCGCCCAGCGCAGGTCCTCCTCGCGGCGGCGGACCCATGGCGTCGGGTCCTCCGGCGGCCACGGCTCCCGCCAGTCGGTGTCGGGGGTCACGCCGAGGACCTCGCACACCCGGGCCGCGACCCGCCGGTGGCCCTCGGGATTGAGGTGCAGGCGGTCGGCGGCACGCGCCCGCGGGTCGGCCAGGGTGTCCATCTCCCACAGGTCGACCAGAAGGGCGCCCTGCCGTCGCGCGATCCCGCGGATGTACTCGTTCATCGTCGCGAGCCGCCGGCCCACCAGGTCGACGACGGGCGTCGCGCGGGTGTTGAAGCCGGTGAAGACCAGGACGTCCGCGCCCGACGCCCGCAGCTGCGCGACCGCCGCCTCGAAACGGTGGGCGAGGTCGGCCGGCCGCGCGGAGGGGCGCAGCAGGTCGTTCCCGGCCGCGCAGATGCTGACCAGGTCCGGGGACATCGCCAGCGCGGGCCCGACCTGGGTGGCGACGATCCGGTCGAGCAGCTGGCCGCGGACGGCGAGGTTGGCGTAGCGCAGGTCCGGCGACCGCGCCGCCAGCGCCTCCGCCACCCGGTCGGCCCAGCCGCGCTCGGTGCCGGTCCGCGGGTCGAGGTCGCCGACTCCCTCGGTGAAGCTGTCGCCCACGGCGACGAAGGTGCTCCAGGACATGACCCGATCATCCTCGGCGGCGTCTGACCCCATGACGATGCCCCGACCGGACTACGGCGCTGGGCCGAGTCGACCCATCTCCGACTGCGTGGGGGGTGAAGGTCCTCACCGGGAGGCCACGCTGGCACCCTGGGGGACGTCTGGACAGACGGATCCGCACGAGCGGGCACGACGTCGGCTGTCCGGATCCGGCCCGTATGACCCCGATGTGACGACGAGCCCTGGGAGCCATGGCACAGATCTCCACGAGAACGACAGGCGGTGGCGCGACGCCGGAGGACGACTCCCCGGCGGTCAAGTCGTCAGGTCTGTCGATCCCGCAGATCATGGCCGGCGCCCTGGCCGCGGCGACGGCGGCGATCCTCGGGTCGTTCCTCGGCGTCGCGGGGACGATCGGCGGCGCGGCCGTCGCGTCGATCATCTCCACGGTCGGCTCGTCGCTCTACCAGCGCTCGCTCGAGCGCACCCGGGACGCGGTCAAGGACCGGCTCGTGGTCAACGCGGCCGCCGGCACGAAGGTCGCGCAGGCCGTCGCCAAGGTCACCGGCGACGGCATCCCCGCCGCTGCCCCGGCCCGGCCGGGCACCCTCGGTGGCCCCGGCCGGTTGGCCGCGCCGGGCCGTCCCGGCGCGCCCGGGGCACGCCCGCCCGGCACACCGGGGCCCGCCGGACCGCCCAACCGGCCCGGGGCCGCGCCGCTGCCCACCCACCGCCTCCCCGACGGCGGGCTCGCGCCCGGGCGCCGCCAGGTCGGCGCGCCCCAGCCGACACCGCAGCCGACCCCGCAGGCGGGCATCCCGGCACCCGGTGCGCCCCAGCAGCTGCGCGCCGGCGGCCGCACGGTCACCACCCGTCTCGACGCCACCGGCCGTCCGCTGTCGACCGGCCCGGACCCGAC
>NZ_JBVPVA010000752.1:0-7403 GCF_055612215.1 Actinomycetospora sp.
CCACCAGGGAGGTCGGTCGTGGACACCACGGGGGGACGTGCGGGCACGCGAGCGGGCGGGGGCGGAGCCGCGCTCGGGGGAACGGCGGCGGTCGTGCTGGTCGGGGGGCAGGGCAGCCGGCTGCGGCCGCTGACCGCCTCGACGCCCAAGCCCATGCTCCCGACCGCGGGGGTGCCCTTCATCGGCCACCTGCTCTCGCGCATCGCCGACGCGGGCATCCGTCGGGTGGTGCTCGGCACCTCCTACCGCGCGGAGGTGTTCGCGGACTACCTCGGCGACGGCTCCGCCTTCGGCCTGCAGCTCGACTGCGTGCCCGAACCGGAGCCGCTGGGCACCGGCGGAGGGATCCGGCACGCGGCCGACGCGCTCGAGGCGGACTACGACGAGGTCGTGGTGTTCAACGGCGACATCCTCTCGGGGGTCGACCTGGGCGCCGTCGTCGCGGAGCACCGCACCGCGGGCGCGGACGCCACGCTGCACCTGGTGAAGGTGGCCGATCCGTCGGCGTTCGGCTGCGTGCCCACCGACTCCTCCGGGCGGGTCCAGGCGTTCCTCGAGAAGACGCTCACACCGCCGACCGACCAGGTCAACGCCGGGTGCTACGTGTTCCGGCGCGAGGTGGTGGACGCGATCCCGTCCGGGCGCCCCGTCTCGGTCGAGCGGGAGACCTTCCCGGGCCTGCTGCGCGCCGGGGCCCGGCTCCAGGGGCACGTCGAGTCGTCCTACTGGCTCGACCTCGGCACGCCCGCCGCCTTCGTCCGCGGCTGCGCCGACCTCGTGCAGGGAATCGCGCCGACGTCCGCGCTCCCCGGCCCGGTCGGGACCGCGCTGCTGCTCCCGGGCGCGAAGACCGCGGCCTCGGCGTCGCTCTCGGACGGCACGACCCTGGGCCGCGACGTCGTCGTGGGCGACGGCTCGCGCGTGATCGGGTCGGTCGTCATGGACGGGGCGCGGATCGGGGACAACGTCACCGTGACGCGTTCGGTGATCGGCCCGGGCGCGGTGATCGGCGACGAGACCGTGGTCAGCGACGCGGTCGTCGGCGACGGGGTCTCGGTGGGGGCCGGGTGCGAGCTGCGTGAGGGCGTGCGGCTCTGGCCCGGCATCACCATCCCGGACGGCGGTCTGCGATTCTCGGGGAGTGCCTGACGTCCTGCCCGCCCCCGAGCCGCGGGCGGAGCATCCCGACGCCGGCGGAACGGCCCGGCAGCGCCGGTGGGAACCCGGCTACGTCCTCGACATCGGGGCGCTGATCGGGCCGCTGCGCCACGGTCGCGGCGACCCGACGTGCCGCGTGGACGAGGCCGGGGTCGTGTGGCGGGTGTGCTCGACGCCGCCGGGCCCCGCGACCACGCGGATCCGGCGGGTCGGCACCGAGGTCGTCGCCGACGCGTGGGGCGCGGGCGCGGAGTGGGTGCTCGACGGCCTGCCCGCCCTGCTCGGCGCGGACGACGACGACACCGGCTTCGTCGGGCACCACCCGATCGTCGCCGACGCCCGGCACCGGATGCCGGGCCTGCGGCTGGGCTCGTGCGGGGCGGTCTGGGACCAGCTCTTCGCCGCGGTCCTCGAGCAGAAGGTCACCGGGATCGAGGCGCACCGCTCGTGGCGGGAGCTGTGCTGGCGCTTCGGCGCGGTCCCGCCCGGCCCCGCGCCGCGCGGGATGCGGGTGCCCCCGACGCCGCGCGACACCAGGGCGATCCCGGACTGGGAGTGGCACCGGGCCGGCGTGGACAGCGCCCGGCGTCGGGCGATCCTCGCCGCGGCCACCGTCGCGCACCGGCTGGAGCGCGCGGTCGAGCTGCGCGGGGTCGAGGGCCGGGCGCTGCTGCGCAAGATCCCGGGCATCGGGGTGTGGACCGCCGCCGAGGTGGCGCAGCGGGCGTGGGGCGACCCGGACGCCGTCTCGGTGGGCGACTTCCACATCCCGTCGACCGTCGGCCACGCCCTCGTGGGCCGCAAGCTCGACGACGCCGGGATGCTCGAGGTCCTCGCCTGCTACGCCCCGCAGCGCCAGCGCGCGGTCCGCTACATCGAGGCGTCGGGGTTCCGACGGCCGCGGTTCGGGCCCCGCTACTCGCCGCGCGACTTCCGCGGGATGTAGCGCGTGGAGGGGTGGAGCGCGGCCGAGGTGGCCCGGGCGAGCGGGGTCCCGGTGCCGCAGCTGCGGGCGTGGGAGCGCAGCGGGCGGCTCGTGCCGGCCGAGCGTCCCGACGACGAGGGCGGCCGGCGGTACGGGCACGCCGAGCTCGTGGCGTTGCAGCGCCTCCTGGTCCGCGCCGAGCTGGGACTGCCCGACGACGTCCCCGCGGACCCCGGGCAGCTCGTCGAGGCGCTCGAGGCGGTGCGTGAGCGCCTCGACCGCCAGGTCGCCGCGCTGCGGGCCGGCGCCGCGGGGTCGGCGGATCCGACCGTGCTGTTCGACGGGTTCGGCGCCGATCCCGTGGCGGCCACCGACGCCCTCGACGACCTCGGCACCGCCTGGGCGCGGGCCTGGGCCGCGGGCGAGGCGGTCGACTCGGCCACCGCCCGCGACCTGGCCGCCCGCCACCGCTCGCTCGCCGGCCCGGACGTCACGGAGGCGGTCGCCGCGGTGCTCGACCGGCACGCGCTCGGCGCCGCGGCCTACGCGCGCGACGCCCTGGCGGTGGCGCCGGCCTGATCCCGGCTCCGGGGTTCAGCGGGCGAGGGCCCGCCCGAACGCCACGTCGTCGGGCAGCTCGTCCAGCGGCCACCACCGCAGGGCCACCGACTCCTCGCTGCGGTGCGCCTGCGCCCCCACGGGCGCGCGGACCAGGTAGCGGACGTCGAGGTGGCGCGTCGGGACGCCGAGCGAGCACGTGATCGGGTGGACGTCGACGTGGATCGGCGCGGCCGAGATCGTCAGGCCCTCGATGCCCGACTCCTCGGTGGCCTCGCGCAGCGCGGCCCCGGCCAGCGTCGTGTCCTCGGGTTCGATGTGCCCGCCGAGCTGCACCCAGCGCCCCACCCGCGGGTGCAGCGTGAGCAGCGCGTGCTCGCCGGCGTCGTCCACGACGAGCGCGGACGCCGTGAGGTGCCCGGAGGCGCAGGAGCGCGCGCACGCGTCGGGCACCCGGGCGAGGTAGGCCAGCAGCGCCTCCCGGACCGCGGCCTGCCCGGGGTCGGGGGCCTCCCAGGCGGCCAGGACGGCGATCGCGTCCGCGTGCACCGCGGCGGTCGGCTCGCTCACCGCTCCACCAGCCGGTCGTCCGGGCCGGACTCGGCGCGGGGCGCGGGCGGCTCCGCGGCGTGCCCGAGCGCCACCGCGCCGAGCGGCTCCCACGACGCCGGCAGCTCGAGCACCGAGCGCGCGACGTCGGCGGCGAAGATCGTCGACCCCACCCAGCAGGAGCCCAGCTCCTCGGCGGCCAGCGCCACCAGCAGCCCCTGCACCGCGGCGCCGCCGGCCACGGTGAACATGGTCCGTTCGCAGCCGGCCCGGCGGTCGTCGGGGTAGTCGTGCGCCCCGCCCTCCGCGCCGCGGACCAGGAACGGCAGGACCAGTTCGGGCGCCTCGCGCAGCAGGTCCCCGCGGGCCGTCCGCCGCGCGACCTGCTCGGGGGTGAACCCGTCGCGGGCGAGGTCGGCGCGCCAGGAGTCGGCCATCGCGTCGAGCAGCGCCGCCCGCCGCGCGGGGTCGCGCAGCCAGACGAAGCGCACCGGGCGGGAGTGGTGCGGCGCCGGGGCCGTGAGCCCCGCGGCCACGGCGCGGCGCACCGCGTCGGGGTCCACCGGGTCGGGCGCGAAGGCCCGCACCGAGCGCCGCGCCGCCACGGCCTCGCGTGCGCCGCGGGCGAGGGCCTCGGCGGTGCCGAGCCAGAACAGGTCCTCCTCGACGGGGCGCACCAGCTCGCCCGCCGAGCGCCCGGCCCCGATCAGGTGCCGCAGCCCGCGCACGACGGCCACCGGCACCCCGCCGAGCTTGCCCTTGACCAGGTCCGCCGCGGCCGCGACCTCGTCGGCGACCGCGACCTCGGTGACCAGCAGCTCGTTGCCCTGGGCGTCGACCGCCCCGCCGTAGCCGTGCAGCGCGACCAGCCCGGCCGACCCGATGGCGGCGTCGGTCTGGCCGAGCCGCCAGCACCGGCCCATGGTGTCGGTGACGACGACGGCGACGCGCACCCCGAGCGCGGCGGCGAGCCCCGCCCGCAGCGCCTCGGCCGAGCCGTCGGGGTCCTCGGGCAGCAGTGCGACCTCGTCGTCCGCCACGTTCGACCCGTCGACCCCGGCCGCGGCCTGCACGATCCCCAGGCGGTTGGTGACGATCTTCGTGCGGCCCTTCGTCGCGAGGACGCGCACGGTCTCGTCGTCGATCAGCGCGCGGCGGGCGGCGTCGCGCGCCTCCGGGTCGCGTGGCACCGACACGAGCCGGCCCTCGACCTTCGAGAGGACCTTCGAGGTGACGACGACGACGTCGCCGTCGGCCAGGGTGGGCCGCAGGGCCGTGGCCAGCGCCGCCGTCAGGTCGTCCCCCGGCCGGAACTCGGGCAGCCCGGGGACGCCCCACGCCGTGAGACCGCCCGTCGCCGCGTGGTCGGTGTGGGTCGCGACCTCAGACACCGGCTAGCCCCACCACGTCGAGCGCCTCACGCACCATCGCGGCCGTGGCCTCGGCGTCGCTCATCAGCAGCGGCACCGAGCGCACGGCCACACCGGGCACCTCGGCGGTGTCGCCGGAGTGCACGAGCCAGCCGTCGAGCAACCCGCCCTCGGACCGCGCCCCGTAGTGCCGGGCGACGCCCTCGGCGGAGACCTCCACGTCCACCGCCGACAGGCAGGCCTCTGCCATCCCGCGCACGGCCCGCCCGTCGATGATGGGCGAGATCCCGACGACGGGGCCGGGCGCCTGGGCGAGGGCGGCGCGCATCCCCGGGACGTCGACGATCGTCCCGATGCTCACCACCGGGTTCGACGGGGCGAGCAGCACGACGTCGGCCTCGGCGATCGCGGCGAGCGCCGCCGGGCAGGCGGTGGCCTGGTCCCGGCCCACCGAGGCGAACCCGTGGGCCGTCGGCTCCGCGTGGTGGCGCACCCACCACTCCTGGAAGTGCACGGCGCGGCGCTCGCCGGTCTGCGGGTCGTCGATCACGACGTGGGTCTCGATGCGGTCGTCGCTGGCCGGGACGAGCGCGACCCCGGGCGCCCAGCGGCGGCACAGGGCCTCGGTGACCTGCGAGAGCGGGTAGCCGGCCCGCAGCATCCGGGTGCGCACCAGGTGGGTGGCGACGTCGCGGTCACCCAGCCCGAACCACGTCGGGTCCGCCCCGTAGGCCTCGAGCTCGGCCCTGACCGACCACGTCTCGTCGTCGCGACCCCAGCCCTTCGCGGTGTCGATGCCACCGCCGAGCGTGTACATGCACGTGTCGAGGTCCGGGCACACCCGGAGCCCGTGCAGCCAGATGTCGTCGCCGACGTTGACGACCGCACGCACGTCGGCGCCCTCGCCCAGGGCGGCCAGGACCCCCTGCAGGAATCGCGCGCCGCCGACACCCCCGACCAGAACCGTCACCGTCACACCGCAGATCGTGCCCCTGCCCCCCGACGGTCCGCCGGGGGAGGGGGACCCGATCACCGCTGCCAGAAGAAGAAGAGCTCCTGGCCGAGGCTCGCGAGGGTGCTGTCCCCGCCGACGGCGCCGTAGACGAACGACGCGAGCGCGAACAGCGCCGTCGCCACGGGCCGCACGAGGACCAGCAGCCCGAAGAGCACCAGCGGGGCGTACGGGGCGAAGCGGGAGACCGCCAGGCGCGTGGAGTCCGCCAGGTAGGGGTCGAGGATCCCCCACCCGTCCAGGCCGGGGATCGGGAGGATGTTGAGGATGAACGCGAGGACCTGGATCAGCGCGAGGAAGGACAGCCCGGCCCCGAGCAGCGGCGGCACGAGCGGCACCAGCAGGGCGAGCAGGAACGCCAGGACCAGGTTCGTGAGGGGACCGGCCGCCGAGACCGCGCTGGCGGCCGCCCGGGAGCGCAGCGCTCCCCGCCGGATCCACACCGCCCCGCCCGGCAGCGGGATGCCGCCGATGAGCAGGAACAGCAGCGGGAGGACGAACGTCAGCCCGACGTTGGCGTAGCGGCGGATGTCGAGGGTGAGGTAGCCCATCCCGCGCACCGAGTGGTCCCCGCAGCGGTCGGCGACGAACGCGTGCGAGAACTCGTGCAGGCACAGCGACACCGCCCAGCCCGCCAGGACGAGGATGACGATGCCCGCCGTCACGGCGATGCGGGTCCCGATCAGGGTGAGGGCCCCGCCGCCGGCCGTCACGAGGACGAGACCGAGGAAGACCGGGCTGATCCGGGGGGAGCTCCGGGCGGAGAAGACGCTGGCCACGAATCCAGTGTCCCAGGCCCGCGATAGGCTTTTCGCCACGCTGCGTCGCCGTCGGAGTACATGCGTTCACCGCAGGTGACGACCGTCCGTCGCGACATGCGGCCAGCCGTGTACTCCCGCTTGACCCGGATGGAACGACACCGCTGTAATTCACCCCGAGGTACACGCCGGTGCGGGGCCGGCGCTCCGCCAGCTGGGGAGTGCTAGCGGTGGTGAGGGAGGCCGTGTGAACGGTGTGGAGAGCGGGTCGGTGGTGCTGGGCAGCGTGGGGTCCGGTGGGCGGGACGTCCTGGGGGAGTTGATGGCCCTCACGGGTGAGGACGAGCAGGAGTGGCAGGAGCGCGCGCTCTGCGCCCAGACCGATCCTGAGGCGTTCTTCCCGGAGAAGGGCGGCTCCACCCGGGAGGCCAAGCAGATCTGCAACAGCTGCGAGGTCCGGGCCGAGTGCCTGGAGTACGCGCTCGGGCACGACGAGCGCTTCGGGATCTGGGGAGGGCTCTCCGAACGGGAGCGCCGTCGCCTCAAGCGTCGAGTCGTCTGACGCGGGGTCGGAGACGAGGTGGCGCGTCCGTCCGGCGGTCGACGGTCGCGCCCGGACCCCTGACGGCCGCGCGGGAGCGCCCTTCTACTCTCGTCATCGCCCGGCGCAGGCCGGGACCGACGACGGCGTGACGACGGCGGGCGCTCCGGACGCACCCGGGGCCGCGTCGTGGGAGGGACGGACGCGTGGCCCCGACGGCGCCCGTACTGGCCGTGCTCGTCTGTCACGACGGCGAGGCCTGGCTGCCGGAGACCCTCGGCGCGCTCGGCCGGCTCTCCGTGGCCCCGCGTCGGGTGATCGCCGTCGACACCGGCTCGGTCGACTCGACCCAGGACCTGCTGCGCTCCTCCAACGCCGTCGACGTGGTGCTCGACCTGCCGCGCGACACCGCGTTCGGCACCGCCGTCGCCGCGGGGGTGGCCGACGCGGACCGTCGGTGGGGCCGCTCGGGGGAACGCGGATCGGGCGACTGGCTCTGGGTGCTGCACGACGACGCCGCTCCCGAGCCGTC
>NZ_JBVPVA010000786.1:0-7368 GCF_055612215.1 Actinomycetospora sp.
GCGCCGCCGGTGCGGACCCGGTCCCACCGCGTCGCGGCGTCGCGACGTGCCGACCAGAGCCGCCACTGCCGGACCACGACGACGACGGACCCGGCGATGAGCAGGACGGCGAACGGAACGCGCTCCACGACGCTGATCGGAGCACGGGAGCCGAGATCGTGGTGGCCGTTCCGGCGAACTCGCGGTGCCTGCCGTCGGCCCGCGCCCCGGCCGACCGGAGCGCTGGCCCCCCGCAGCGGGGGGACGACGTCGGCGATCTTGCCGGTGGCCGCGTCGGGGACCCCGTACTCCGAGAGCACGCCCGCCGGCGTGCCGAGCACCTCGTCGTGCACCACCCCGGTGACCGTGGGTACACGCCGGTCCGGGGTACTCGACGGAGTCGGGATAATGGGCCCGTGCCCTCAGAGCCAGCCGAACCGTCGCCGACCGCCGGTGACCCGATCGAGCCGGGCGAGCGACTGCGTGTGTTCCGCGCGCTGCGCTCGGCGGCCGACGACATGCGCAGCAAGAACAGTCTGCGCGACCTCGACGCGACGTTGTCCGATCTCGTGGCCAAGGCCGTCGAGACGGTGCCCAGTGCGGACGCCGGCGGGATCACGTTCACCCGCGAGACGCAGATCGACTCGAAGTACCACACGGCCGACCCCATCGGCGAGCTCGACGCGCTGCAGAGCCGGCTCAACGAGGGCCCGTGCATCACCGCGGCCGAGGACCCGCCGGAGAGCGGCGTGATCCTGGCCGACGACCTCGCCGGGGAGGACGCCGACCGGTGGCCGGTGTACGCGAAGGCCGCCGTCGACGCCGGGTACCGGTCGATGTGCTCGACACAGCTCTCGTCCGGGACCCAGGGGCTGCGGGCGGCGCTGAACCTCTACTCGGCGACGCCGAGGGCCTTCGACACCGAGTCCCAGCTCGTGGCGGCGTTGTTCGGCGTCCAGGCCGGTGTCCTGGTCTACGGCAGCGAGAACGCCGCGCAGCTCCAGCGGGCCATCGACAGCCGGGACGTGATCGGGCAGGCCAAGGGGATCCTCATGGAGCGCTTCGGCGTGGACGACTCCGAGGCGTTCCAGATGCTCGTCAGGTCCTCCCAGGGGACCAACCTCAAGCTGGTCAAGGTCGCGGCCTGGGTCCGCGACGACCTCGACGAACGCCGCCGCACCCGACAGGGCGGAGACGACGGCTAGCGGGCCTCGCCCGCGGGCCGATCGGGTAGCCGCTGGTCGTGTCGTCCCCTGAGGAACCGTCCGACTTCGAGTTCCCGCCCGGGACCGACCCGCAGCGGCGTCGTCCGCGACTGAGCTTCGAGCTGCTCGGGTGCGCCTGGAACGGGCACGCCCTCGTCGGGACCGACGCGGCGTCCGTCGGCGACGAGGACACGCTCGTCGTCCGGGACCTCGACCACGACCGCCGCCTGCACCGGTGCCTGCGCTGCGACGCCTGGACGATGCTCCCGGTGCCCGCGCACCCGGCCCGCCCGACCCCGGCTCCGCGCGACGAGATCGTCCTCCCGGACCGCGGGCGCCCACTCAAGGGCCGCTACGTGCTGCGGTTGATCGCGCTGACCCGGGCCTTCAACGTGCTGGTGCTGCTGCTCCTGCTCGCCGGCGCGGTCGCCGTCCTGGCCGACCGGACCGCGTTGCGCGACGACCTGGTGGCCAACGCGTCCGCGCTCCAGGACGTCTTCGGCGGCCAGGTCATCGGCCAGGTGCAGAGCGTGCTGGCCGGCGGTGCGGGCCCGCTGTGGCTTGTCGCGACCGGTCTGACCGTGCTGGTCGTGCTCGAGGCGACCGAGGGGGTCGGGCTCTGGCGTGCGACGCGGTGGGGCGAGTACCTGACCTTCGTCATGACCACCCTGCTGCTGGTGCCCGAGATCCTGGAGCTCACGAGCTCCACCAGCCCCGGCACGATCGTCGGGATGGTGATCAACGTGGCCGTGGTGCTGTACCTGCTGATCTCGAAGCGCCTCTTCGGGCTGCGGGGCGGCGCCGCCGCGGTGGCCGCCGAGCGGGAGCACGACATCAGCTGGGCGGCCCTGGCCCGCCACATCCCGGGGCGATCCACGCTTGACCCTGGAGCCGGGTCCAGGTTCTAGCGTTCCCCCATGACGACGGCGGCCTCGCTCACCATCTCCGACCTGGCCGCGGAGACCGGGCTGCGGCCCGACACCGTGCGCTACTACGAGCGGGTCGGGCTCATGCCGGCGCCGGCCCGCACGAGCGGGGACCACCGGCGCTACGACGCGCTCGCGGTCGACCGGCTCCGCTTCATCCGCGGCGCCCAGCAGCTCGGGCTGCGGCTCGCCGACATCAGGGGCCTGCTCGCGGTCCGGGACACCGGGGAGTGCCCGTGCGAGCCCGCCGAGCCACTGCTGCGGGCCCGAATCGCCGAGATCGACGTCGAGATCGACCGGTTGACCCGGCTCCGGGCCGACCTGGTCGCGATGGCCGAGCAGCTCCCGAGCGCCACCTGCCCCGACCCCGTACCCGGGGTCTGGTGCCCGCCCGACCACCGGAGGACCGAGGGGAGGTGTGACGCATGCTCGAGTTGAGGGCCTGTCCCTGCTGTGAGGACCCGCAGTGCGACTGCAGCACGTGCGACTGCTGCTGACACACCGGGCCCCACCGGTCCGCGGCCGGTGGGGTCCCGCGGCGCTACCGTCCGGGTCGTGACCAGCCCGGAGCCACCCGGTGCGCTCGAGGTCGGCGTGTTCCTCGCCGAGCTCGCGATGCTCGCGGCCCTCGTCTACGTCGGGGTCGTGCTGCCGGGCTCGGTGCCCGGCCGGGTCGTCCTGGTGGTCGTGCTGCTCGCCGCCTTCGTCGCGGTGTGGGGTCGGTGGCTCGCGCCGCGGGCGCCGCGTCGCCTGGCGCACCGGCCCGGTCTCGCGCTCGAGGTCGTCGTCGCCGCCGAGGGGCGCCGACGCGAACGGCGCGGATGACCACCGCGGCGGTCGAGGTCGATCCGGGCGCGACGGAGACCGCGGTGCTCGCGCTGGTGCCCGAGGCAGAGCCCGTCGTGCGGGAGCACCGCCGCCGCCTCGACCCGACGGCCGCGGCCGGGGTCCCGGCGCACGTGACCGTGCTCTACCCGTTCGTCGCCCCGCCCGAGGTCACGACGACGACGGTGGCCGCGCTGCGGGACGCGGTGGCGCCGGTGGCCCCGTTCGTGTGCCGGTTCGCCTCGACGGGCTGGTTCGACGAGGACCTGCTCTGGCTCGCGCCATCGGCCACGGCCCCGTTCGGGGAGCTCACGACTCGGGTGTGGCGCGCGTTCCCCGCACAGGTGCCCTACGGCGGCGAACACGAGCCGCACCCGCACCTGACGGTCGGGTACCGCGAGCACGCATCGCTCGACGCGCTGCGGGCCGCGGAGGCGCGGATCGTGCCGCAGCTGCCGGTGGCGGCCCGCGTCGACCGCCTGCACCTGCTGGCCGGGTCGCGGGCGCCGGACTCCTGGCGGGTGGTCGCCGAGCTGCCGCTGCTCGGCGCCTACCGTCGGCCGTGATGGACCTCGACCTCGTCGCCGACTGCGGCCGCTGCTCCGGGCTGTGCTGCGTCGCGCCGGCGTTCGCCCGCTCGGCGGACTTCGCGTTGGACAAGCCCGCCGAGACACCGTGCCCGAACCTGCGCGTGGCGGTCCCCGGGCGCTCCGACGCACCGTGCGGGATCCACGGCGAGCTGCTCGACCGCGGCTTCCCCGGCTGCGTCGCGTTCGACTGCTTCGGCGCCGGCCAGCGCGTGACCGCCGACTGGCGCGACGGGCCCGGGGCGGCCCGCGCCGCGTTCGACTCCTTTGCCGTCCTCCGTGGGCTGCACGAGATGCTCTGGTACCTGTCCGAGCCCCTGCCCGAGCTCGCGCCGGCGCTCGGCGAGGAGGTGGCCGCGGCGGCGGCGCGGGTGGCGCGCCTGGCCGAGGAGCCCCTCGCCGGGGTCGACGTGGACACGGTGCGCGGCGAGGTCGGCGCGCTGCTCGGCCGGGTGAGCGAGGCGGTGCGGGGGCCCGCGGCCCGCGGGCACGCGCGGGCGGACCTCGTCGGGCAGGACCTGCGCGGGGGCCGGGCGGCCCGGCGGGCGCTGACGGGCACGACGCTGCGGGGCGCGCTGCTGATGGGCGCCGACCTGCGCGGGGTGGACCTCGGGCGGGCCGACCTGCTCGGCGCCGACCTGCGGGGAGCGGACCTACGAGGTACCGGGCTGGCCCGGGTGTTCTTCCTGACCGGTCCGCAGGTGTCCGCGGCACGTGGGGACGCGACGACGACGCTGCCGGCGCGGGTGCGCCGGCCGGCCGCGTGGAGCTCCTGACGACGCGATGGTGGCCCGGTCGGGACGACCTCCGGCGCATCCCGCTCTCGGCCGCACGCTGTCGGGGGGTCCGGTTAGCGTGCGGGTCATGGCGGACACGGGGGACGGACAGGACGACGGCCTGGGCCTCGACGAGGTGCTGAAGGCGTTGCGGCACGACCTGCTGGAGGCCCAGCGCGACGGCGACACCGAGAACACCGGCCTCGCGGTGCAGACGGTGCAGATCGAGCTCTCGGTCGAGGTGACCCGGCACGTCGACGCGAAGGGCGAGGTCGGCGCGAAGTGGTTCGTGCTGTCGGGCTCGGCGTCGGGCGAGGCGAGCCGGGACCGGACGAGCACCAACCGGATCACGCTGACGCTCGGGCCGCTCTCCGACGGTGGCGACGCGACCCCGGCGACCACCGACCGCCCGATCGCGGGCGCCGACGTCTCGCCGGGCGTGCTCCCGCAGCACCGCGTGGGGCGCGACGGCTGAGCCTCACCCCCGCCGGCCCGTGACGTAGTGGCCGGGCGCCGTGATCCGGATCTCCCGACGCTGCCCGTGGTCCGGGCCGATGCGGTGCGCGATCCGGCCGGCGTGCAGCGCGATCAGTCCGGAGAGCAGGGGCTCGTGGTGGGTCGAGGCGGTGGAGTCGAGGATCGCCTCGCCGACCACGTCGGGCCCGCCCGCCGCCCGTGCTGCCCGGTCGACCGCCTCGACGACCCACACGTACTCGGGCATCGGGGTCAGCCGGTAGAGCCGGGCGAGCTCCGCGTCGACCTCGCGGGAGGACAGCCGCTCGAGCCAGTCGTCGGAGCGGGTCACGTACGTCCGCCAGGTGAGGTCGGCGGTGGCGATCGGTTCGTCGGGGTCGGCCTGGGAGACGTAGGCGCGGAACCAGTGCTCGCCCGCGGCCTCGGCGCGCTCGGCGGTCACGTAGACCTGGGGCAGCAGCGGCAGGATGGCCGCCTGCCAGGGCCGGTGCGCGTCGTCGACCTCGTCGAACGGGTCCGCCACCTCGAGGTAGGGGCCGCGGGCGTCGTCGTGGCGCCAGAGCCGCACGCCCGACCCCGACGCGAGCGACACCCGCCGGTACCCGACCACGACCCACGCGTGCGCCCGTGAGATGACGATCGGCGGGGCCTGGCTGTTGACGTAGCGGCAGAGGATGCCCCCGAGGGTCAGCATCCCGGCGTCGTCGTCCTCGGCACGGGTCGCCGGCAGGTGCACCAGGCCCGGGGAGAGCCCGAGGGCCGTCGCGCCGGCCATCATCTGCTGCACCGACAGGCCCTCGCTCGGCACCTGGCGCCCGACGATCACCCCGCCCAGCGCCGCGTCGTGCACCGCGGCGGTCAGCTGCCGCGGCACCCCGTGCGCGAGGTGGGCGTGGCGCAGCACCATCCACAGCGTCGCGTGCGCGCACCGCAGGTACTCCGCGTCCTGCGACAGGAACGGCATGGCCCGCACCTCGAGCGGCGTCCCGAACAGCGAGAGCCGCTCGGTGGCCTCGCAGCGGACCGCCTCGTCGAGCCCCGGCGGCGGGGTGATCATCGTGCGGCCGACCGGTGTGGCGGGCAGCGGGCGCATCACGGCGTAGCCGCGGTAGGCGGCCGGGTCCAGCCGGGTCAGGTCCGCCGGGTCGACGTCGTCGGTGAACAGGTGCCAGCGGTGGGTCACCGACGGATGGCGCCGGAACAGCCGGCCGTGGAACGCGGCGTGCTCGCTGCGCCAGTCCGGGTCGAGGTAGCGCTGCTCGACGACCAGCGACCGGACGCCGTGCTCACGGGCCAGGGAGACGATCCGCTCCAGCGGCGCGGACGGCGTGTCGCCCGCGTAGAAGTCCACGAGCTGCTGCCACGCGCCGTCGACGGTGACGTCGTACACCGCAGCCGCCGCGTCGTCCGGCGACCAGCGCAGGAACGGCCAGTCGCTCACCCGCGTACGACTACCACGGGGGTCCGACAGAGATCAGCGGATCACCGCAGGCGGATGCCGTCGCTCTCGTACTCGGCGCGCAGCTCGGCGTCGCGGACCCGCTCGAGCGTGGCGCGGAACGCCCGCTGCTGTTCGGGACGGTGCAGCCCGAGCCGCTCCGCGAGGTCACCCGCGGGCTCGCCCGGCTCCACGACGGTGCGCTTCCCGGCGATGCCGGCCATGGCGCCTCCCTGGGGTCGACGACACCTGAGTCTACGCCGGGACCGGCACAGGGGGCGCCTCCTCGACGGTGTCGGGGGCGGATCGGGCGCCGCTGCGGGCCAGCACGACGCAGGCCGCGGCCGCGAGCCCGAGGGCGAGCGGGGCGACGACGACGAACCAGGTCGAGACGCTGTCGCCGAGCACCGGCGCGAGCAGCGAGGGCGGCACCACCTCGGCGACCACGACGACCGCGGTCGCCGACGTCACCGTCGTGTGCCGCAGCGCGAGCGTCCACCACAGGCAGCCGAGGGCGCCGGTGACCGCCGCGACGAGGGCGGGCACCGAGATCAGCGCGGCGAGCGGGTCGGAGAGGTCGACGAGCTTGATCGCCGTCGAGCACGCCGCGAAGCCGAGCCCGGAGCACACCGCGAGCACGCTGCCCTGCCGCCCGACCGCGCCGGCCAGGCCCGCGAGCCCGATCAGGACGGCTGCGCCCGCGAGACCGATCTCGAGTGCGACGGTGTCGGTGGCGGTTCCGGTGTGCCCGGCGACGGCCGCGAGCCCGACGAGGGCGACCGACAGCACACCGACCGCCGCGATCGCGCGCCCGCCGAGCCGCGTGCCGAACCAGGCGCGGGCCGTCAGCGCGGTCACCGCGACGCTGGCGCTGACCGCGCACTGCGCGACGGCCATCGACACCGACTGCAGCGCCGCGACGTGGCAGAGCGCCCCCGCGCCCTCCGCGAGTGTCCCGGCGACGAACCAGGGGTGGCGCAGCAGCGCCGCCCACCGCAGCGGGGCCCCGTTGTCGAAGGCCGTCACGGCCGCCGCCTGCGCCACCGACCCCGTCCCGAACAGCACCGCCGCCAGCACCACCCACATCAGGCCCACGTCGCGTTCCTCCCCGGTCGGTGCACCCCAGGGTCGGACGGCTTGCTGGGTGGGGGCTGGGGC